>PTKJ01000001.1 GCA_002937675.1 Alphaproteobacteria bacterium MarineAlpha9_Bin1
AAATTTTCTAATGGAGAAAAAGTATTAGCAGAAGATGTAATATACTCATGGAAATTATTAAAAGAGAAGGGAAGACCACATACTAGGTCATACTATTCCTTGGTAAAAAAAGCATATTCACTGGGAAATCATTTAGTCCGGTTTGAATTTTCACAAAAAAGCAATTATGAAATGCCTTTAATAATTGGACTATTACCTATTCTTTCTAAGTCCTACTGGAAAGATAAAAATTTCAATAAGACAATCTTGGAGCCTATAGTCAGCTCTGGTCCTTATAAAATAAAAAAAATAGAGGCTGGTAGGCTTATTATATATGAGAAGGATGTAAATTGGTGGCGAAAAAATAGTAAGGATAGTTCAGGCAGATATAATTTTCAATTTATAAGATATGATTTTTATAGAGATGCAAATATTGCCTTAGAAGCATTCCTGTCAGGTGAATATGATATACATATTGAAAATGATTCGGTTAGATGGAAAACAAATTTGGTTAATAATAGTCAAATTATAACCAAAACATATCCAAAAAAATCTCCCTCGGGAATAGAAGCTATTATTTTTAATTCTAGAAGAACACCTTTCGACGATATAAACGTGAGAAAAGCTGTTTCTCTATTATTTCCTTATGACTTCATAAATAAAATTCTATTTCATAATTTACTTTCTAGAACCTATGGGCCGTGGGACAACAGTAATCTTCAAGCAACTGAACAACCTAATCCTACTTCCTTCAGTATAATTTCTAAATATAAAGATCAAATTAGTCTCGAAGCATTAAAAATAATTAATATCAATAAACCTCTAAATAATAGAGCCTTAGTGAAAAAAGCCTTAAATCTTTTAAATGAATCCGGGTGGAAATTAGAAAACAACAAAATGGTAAGCAAAAAGAATAAAAAAAAATTAACGTTCTCAGTTATTACAAACCAGGCAAGAATGGAAAAATTACTGCTTGTATGGGCGCAACAATTAGAAAAAATAGGAGTTGACTTAAGAGTTCGTGTTACGGATAGCTCTCAATTTCAATACAGGCTACAAAGTTTTGATTTTGATTCAATTGTTTTTAAATATTACATGTCTCTTTCACCAGGAAATGAGCAATACATATACTGGGGTAATTGGGCAGCAAGTCAAAGCGGGTCACGTAATTATGCAGGAATAAATCATCCAGCAATAGATGAAAGTATTAATGTGATCGTAAATTCTAAAAACAGGGATAAGCTTATAGAAGCAACACAAACACTTGACAGACTTTTGAGGGCAGGAAAATGGATGCTTCCATTATTTCACGATCCAGTTCATAGAATCGCTTTTCAAAAAGATATAAAAATTCCTTCATCAATGCCTTTATATGGTTTTAATCCATGGGTATCTTGGCGTCAGTAATAAACTAAAAAATCTTTTAAATAAATATGAAAGTTATATATAGTAAAGTTCAAGTTAGGAAAAAATTTGACTTACAAAATAGACATTATAGGAAAATCAACCATAACAGTGGATGATGGTGATTGCATATTAGAATCTGCACTTTCTCAAAAAGTGGATTTTCCACATGGTTGCAAATCTGGGAATTGTGGGGCATGCAAATCTAAATTAGTCTCTGGAGATATTTATATGATGCCATATTCAGAATTTGCACTAGAAGACTCTGAGAGAAAAAAAAAATTAATTCTAGCTTGTCGTGCTATACCTCAGACAGATTGTAGTATTAAGATAGTTAACGAAAATAAAGAAAAAACTATTAAACAAAGCATAAAAGAATTAAAATATAAAGTTTCAAAAATAAACAAAGTAACAACAGATATAATTACTATAGAATTAGAAAATATTTCTGATAAAAAATTTAAGTTTTTAGCTGGACAATATGCAGAATTAAAATTTAGCAACTTGGATTCCAGACAATTTTCTATGGCAAATTGTCCCTCAGAAGATAAATTAGAATTTCATATTAAAATACTGGGTGAGGGACTAGTAAGTGATTATGTTTCTAAAGAATTAAGTATAGAAGAAAAAGTTTTAATAACCGGTCCCTTCGGAAACTCTTATTTAAGAGAAAACCACAAGGGCCCAATATTATGTGTAGCAGGAGGAACCGGATTAGCACCTATTCTCTCTATAGCACTTTCTTATCAAGAGAAAAAAATGAAACAACCAGCCTATATATACGTAGGAGCTAAAACAGAAAATGATTTTTACTACCTGGATCAATTTATTAAAATAGCAAAGAATAATTCAAAATTTAAATTTTTTCCAATTATTTCGGAACAAAAAAATACTAGTAATTTTAGAACTGGACTAGTTACAGATGTTATAATAGAAGACATAGAAGACTTTGATGGATTTAAAGCATATTTAGCTGGACCTCCCCCAATGGTTGAAGCAGCAGAAAAGTTTTTTCCCAATCTTGGGCTTAATATAAATGATATTCATGCGGATGCTTTTTACAATAAATATGAGAATTAGATAAAAATGGGTAAAGGATTATTAGAGAATAGAATTGCTATAGTATCAGGAGGAGCTAGAGGAATAGGAAAAGCAATTGCTTTTAGTCTAGCTCAACAAGGATGCAATATAGTCATTATAGATCCAGGATTTTCCATAGAAGGTGAAGAAACTAATGAAAATAATTTAGTTCAAGAGACCGCAGAGACAATATCTAAGAAATACAATGTAAAAGTTTTAGGATATTCAAGTGATATTTCAGACTATGAAGTAGTAAAAAACATCTGTGATGAAGTAAAAAGTAGCTTTGGAAAAATAGATATTATAGTTAATAATGCTGCCATTTTAAGAGATAGTTTCATATTTAAATTAGATCAACACAGTTGGAGAAAGGTAATCGATACTAATCTTTCTGGTTCTTTCAATCTTACTTCATGTTCTAGCAAGATTATTAGAGAGCAAACTAAAAATGACTCTAGTTATTCTGATGGAAGAATTTTAAATATTATTTCCACAGCGGGAATATGGGGCAACTATGGACAAGCTGCCTATGCTTCTGCAAAGGCAGGATTAATGGCGCTCACGAGAGTTACTGCTCTAGATTTACAGAGGGCTGGCATTACTTGCAATGCAATTGCTCCATTCGCTTCTACAAGAGTTACAGAATCTATTAACCCACAAAATGAGGAACAAAAAAACTACAAATCTTCTGCTTTAAAAATTAAAGCACACTACGTAGGAGAATTGGCGTCAGCACTAGCTAGCAATAATGGTAAGAACATAACCGGGCAAGTATTTGGAGTAAGAGGAAAAGAAGTCTTTATTTTCAATAATGCAAATCCAGTGTATACTCATATACGTAATTCGAATAATATAGAGGACCTAATAAAAGAGATTACAAATAATTTTACTAGACATTCTAGCCCACTTAAAACTGATTTAGAGGTGTTTTCTTCTGATCCCATATTGTAAAATAAAAGGATTGTTAAATGAGCAATGATTTTATTCCCCCTAAAGTTGAGACTTGTGAAGAACTAGATAATCATCCTGCTGAATTTAAAGAGGCCATCATAAAGTTAGTAAGAAGCCATGCCGTCAATGAACTTTACGGCGCTAGAGTGTTTGATGAACCAGCAATTTCTCTTGCTCCTACCCCTTATGCTAAATGGCTTACTTGCAGAGTAGCTATGGAGGAGTATGGTCATCACGTAAGATTTAAAGAACTAGGAGAAAAACTAAATATACCTTATGAACAAATGACCCCAGAGGGTAAAAACCCATTATCAATATTTGAATTTCCCTTAAAGACATGGGAAGAGTTTTGTGTCATTAAACTTTTAGCAGATCTAGCAGAAATATTACAGGTTGAAGATTTATTAGAATGCACCTTTCTACCGTTAAAAAATGTAGCGAAAATGACAATGCCTGAAGAAAAGTTTCACGCAAAGTTTGGAGAAGATTTTACCACAGAAATTATTAAAACCGAAAAAGGTAAAAAAGAAATTCAGGATGCTATAAACCACTATTTTCCTATGCTTCCAGCTTTTTTTGGTCGCCCTAACTCTAAAAACAATGCTATTTATAGGAAGTGGGGAATAAAAAAAAGAAAAAACGAAGAAATGTTAGAGGATTATTTAAATATTACACATAAACTAGTAGTAGAAAAACTGTCGCTGGAGTTACCTAAAATTCATTAATGTATGTGAAATATATTTCATAATAAAATAAGAAGTTATAAATATGGAAAACAATAATACAACTAATAATTTTAAAAATAATTTTTATAACGATATTAAGCAATTACACCTAGCACCATTATGGGAAGTTTTGTCGAATCTTGTAACCACAAGCCCAAAGACAAAAGCAGTTCCACACCTATGGAAATGGGAAAATATAAAAAAGCATGTCCTTACATCCGGAGAGGTAATATCAGCTGAAGAAGCTGAAAGGAGAGTACTCATTCTTGAAAACCCTGGAATGAAAGGAGAAAGCAAAATAACTGATACCCTTTATGCAGGACTGCAATTAATTCTTCCTGGAGAAATAGCTCCCAGCCATCGACATACGCAATCGGCTTTGAGATTTATTATAGATGGGAATGGAGCATATACAACAGTAGATGGGGAAAAAACAACAATGCTTCCTGGAGATTTTATAATTACACCTTCTTGGACATGGCATGATCATGGTAATGAATCTGATGAGCCTATGATATGGCTTGATGGACTAGATATACCTATAATTCAGCAATTTACTTCTAGTTTTACAGAAAGACTAGGGCAAAAAACTCAAATTATAAATAAACCAGAAGGAGATTCTTTAGCACGTTTTGGATCAGGATTACTTCCTGTTAATAATATTTCATTAAACAATAAAGTATCCCCTGTGTTTTCATACCCCTACAGTCGGACGCGTGAAGCTTTAGAAAAAATGAAGAATAGAGATAAATGGGATGAATCTCATGGAATAAGATTAAAATATACTAATCCATTAAATGGTGGACACGCAATACCGACAATGGCAACTTTTATGCAATTACTTCCTAAATCTTTTAGTGGAAAATATAGCAGAAGCACAGATGGAACAATTTATTGTGTGATAGAAGGATTCGGAGAAACAGTGATTGGAGAAGAAAAATATAACTGGAGTAAAGGAGATGTCTTTGTTGTTCCAGGTTGGTTTAAATTCAAACATAATACACAAGAAGAAGCCGTTCTGTTTTCGTACTCAGATAGGCCGGTTCAAGAAATGTTAGGTCTTTTTAGAGAAGAAGTTATGGAATAGGTTAACCTTAATTTCAATGAATGGATCTACAGAAAATATTATTAATAAATTTAACAATTCAATTTTAGATATAAATTGGTTTTCTAATATTGGAGAATTTAGTGAACAGAATACTCTAAAAGATGTAAACAATTATCTATGTTCTATAAATAGAGTTGCTACATTAAAAATAATTTCTAGTTGGGATGATGCTTCTATAATAATAAATAGCCCAGAATTTGACAAAAATCTCTGGAAAGAGGAAGAAAACGAGAAAAAGTTACTTTATTTAGATATTATTAAAAACATTTCAAAAGAAGAATTAAGTAAATATTTATCTATTATAACCAAAACATCTTATGAAATTATTAATAATACTTTAATTGAGATAGCAAAAAAAAATAAGATCAGAGATCAATATTTTGTTAAAGTGGCTGGAGGAGCAGCAGGCTTAGCATGTCACCAAAAAACCCTAGCTTTGATATCTGAAGCAGGACAAACTCACATGTTCCATACTAAATTTACACTATTCACATTGGGACATTGGCCACTCATGATAAGTAGGGATAAAATAAGTATTTTTTGATATTATATAAAAGGAATTACTACAAATTATGACCTTAAAAAAAAATATATATAAAATAACAGTTAATTGGGGGGATTGTGATCCAGCAGGAATAGTATTCTACCCAAATTTTTATAAATGGATGGATGAAGCTCACTGGGACTACTTTGATCAGATAGGTCAATCAATTATAAAACTTAAAAAACAATATAAAATTATAGGTTTGCCACTACTGCAAACCAGCGGTATCTACTATAAACCTTGCAAACAGGGTGATAATTTGGAATTAGAAACTAGATTAATAGAGCTAAAAAAATCCAGCCTTAGACTTCAATATATTATAACTAATAAAGGACATATTGCATCTATCGGATATGAAGCAAGAATATGGGCTAAGAAAAAAGATACTAATATTTCTTCTCAGACCATACCGTTCAGAGTTAAGAATGAATTACTAAAATACATCAAAGATGAAATAATATTATGAAATCAAATATCGGAATAAACAAAAATAGACTCATAAAAAGTATCGAGGAAATGGCCCAAATTGGCGCTACTGCCAAAGGGGGTGTTAACCGACAGGCTTTAACTGATTTAGATAAAGTATCAAGAGATTTATTCATAAAATGGTGCAAAAACGAAAACTTAAAAATTACCATAGATAAAATGGGAAATATATTTGCTAGGAGACAAGGTAAAAACAATAATCTTCCTCCAATCTTAAGCGGTAGCCATTTAGACACCCAACCGACTGGTGGTAAATATGACGGGGCTTTAGGAGTTTTGTCTGCTTTGGAGGTTATACGAAGTTTAAATGACATAAAATATATCACCGAAGCTCCTTTAGAAATCGTTGTATGGACTAATGAAGAAGGCTGTCGTTTTCCACCTGCTATGACTGGCTCTGCCGTTTTTTCAGGCCAGTATAACTTAAATGATGCATTATTAATTGAAGATTTAGATGGTAAAACTCTTGGAGAAGAACTTTCTAGAATAAAATATAATGGTAAAACAAATTGTAGACCTAGAAAAATAGGTGCTTTCATAGAAACACATATAGAACAAGGACCAATTCTAGAAATTGCAGATAAATCAATTGGTGTAGTTGTAGGCTCTCAAGCACAAAAATGGTATGAAGTTAACATTGTTGGCATGGAAGCACATGCGGGTCCTACTCCTATGAACAAAAGAAAAGATGCTCTCGTTGGAGCTTCAAATATTGTTTTGCTAGTCAACTCCATAGGTAATAAATTTCAGCCAGGTGGATGTTCTACCTGTGGAGTTTTAAATATCAAATCACCTTCAAGAAACGTAATACCTGGTGAATGTTTTCTAACTATAGATTTTAGACACCCTAGTGATCAAAGACTTAAAGAGATGGATAAAAATTTGAGATTAGAAATAAAAAAAATTGCAAATAATTATAATTTGAAAATTTCCATTAAACAGATTTTGGAGCTCAAATCGAAATCTTTTAATAAAAAAGTTAGAAAAACTATTGAAAAAGTCTCTTCAAATTTAGAGCTACCACATCAAGAAATTATTTCTGGTGCAGGACATGATGCTGTAAACATAAATGATATTGCCCCTACTGGAATGATTTTTATTCCTTGTGTAGATGGAATAAGTCATAATGAAACAGAAAAAGCTTTAAAAAAAGATATATCAGCAGGCGCGCAGGTATTGCTACACTCTATGATTGAGCTTGCAGATAATACTAAATGATTGTTTAAAATATTATTTTAAGGAATAAACCATGACATTTAACTGGACTGAAGCAAAAGTAAAAAAACTAGAAAAATTATGGACTAAAAACACACCAGCAAGGGATATCGCAAAACAACTAGGTAAGGGAATTAGTAGAAATGCTATAATAGGTAAAGCAAACAGACTTGGACTCACTAGAACAGCAGAAAAAAAAGAAAAAAAAAATATTATAGTAAATGAAGACGTACTTCTCGATACTAGGGGTTGTCGCTGGCCATTCGGTGATCCTGGCAACGAAGATTTTCACTTTTGTGGAGATATACAAGTACCAGGAAAACCATATTGCTTAGAACACTGTATGATTGCTTACAGAAAAAAAGATTCAAAGAGAGGGTAATTTATTTTTTTCTATTTTTTGCGAGCTGTTTTCTTATTGTTTTGTCTAATTCTTCTCTGAGAATTTCTCTTGCTACCTTATCAATATTTTCGTTCAACCATTTTTTAAGAAGATCACTTGCTACTTTATTTACAACCTCTTTTAAAATCTTTTGAGTATCTTCTACCGCAAAAGTATCTGCGTACTTTGCAAGCTCTGCCTTTACTGCTATCGCAGTTTCTTTTGATAAAATTTCTTTAGTCTTATTAACCATTCTAACTCACTTAATCCACAATAATATATACTTATACAATTATTATTAACCTATAAACCTTCTTATTATAAATCTAATTATTTTTTTTAAAAATAAAATTCCTATTGGGCTTTTTATTGTTCTCAGTAGCAAAGTTTTTATTTTTGGATAAAAATTCCATATGAGAAAAAATATAACGGTTATGATTAATACTATTAATACGATTCTAATCATTCAACTATTTTCAATAAATTTACTGCTTAATAATTAATTTTATTCTATAATTATCATTATTTCATGAGAAAGAAAACATGAGTAGGACATATGTCACTAAATAAAACAGATCTTAATGACGCAAAGAATTTTTATGAAGAAAACGGGGTTGCCGTTCTAAGAAATGTTCTTGATGAAAAATACCTAGAACCTATGCGGAAAGCTATAGATAACGTATTGCAAAACCCTGGTTCTGCTTCTATTGAATATACACCTCCTAATGAAAAAGGAAGGTATTATGGGGACTTTTTTATTTGGAGAACTAATGAAACATTTAAAAATTTTGCCTTCAAATCAGTTTTACCCGAAATTGCAGCAAATATTTCAGAAAGTAAAAAAATAAATTTTTTTTATGACCAGTTGCTTGTCAAAGAACCAAGTACTAAAGAGCTAACTCCATGGCATCATGACCTTCCTTATTGGCCTATAAGAGGACAAAAAATTATTTCCATTTGGGTACCTTTTGATGATGTAACAAAGGAAACAGGAGCAGTCGAATATATAAAAGGTTCACATAAGTGGAACAAAATGTTTGCTCCCGCTTCTTTTGGCAAAAAAACTAAATTTTCTGATTTATACGATAAAATGGGATTAGAAAAAATACCTGATATTGACTCCAACAAAGGTAATTATGACATTATTTCTTGGGATGTAAAACCAGGAGATATAATCCTTCATCATCCTTTAGTTTTACATTCGTCATCTGGAAATTCATCTTCTGCAAAGAGAAGAAGAGGGTTGGCTCTCCGATATGTCGGAGAAGATGTAGTTTGGGATGGTAGGGAAGGAACATTTATGGAAAATAAAAAGATCCAAAAACTTTTACCTCCAATAAATTTAAATGATGGTGACATTCTAACAAGTGAGTTGTTTCCCGTTATCTGGCAACAGTAGAACCGACGGATGCTAAATTATATTTGCAGCACAAGTGAAGATAAAACACCTTTAATTTTAATACATGGGATAGCAGGTACCTCAAAAGTATTCGAACCACAAATTAATGAGTTTGGTAAACAATACTACGTCATCTCCATAGATTTGCCAGGATATGGGAGGTCTTCAATGCTAGAAAATACCAGTATTTCTAGTTATGCTAATGCTGTTTATGATTTTTTGATTTCTCATGCATTAGAATCTCCTATTTTGTTAGGGCATTCATTAGGTGGAATGATTGTTCAAAAAATTATCACTCAACACCCATCGTATGCAAAAGCATCCATATTAGTTGGAACTTCATCTAAATTTGGCGGCAATGATGTATTATGGCAAAAACACTTTATAAATTCTCGCTTAAGACCATTAAATGAAGGAAAAACTTTAGCAGAAATTTCTGAATCATTGATAAATAATATAGTTGGCCCCAAGACTGAAAAAAAAATTATTAAGTTTGCATCTAACATTATGTCTTCTATATCTGATAAGTCCTACAGAGTAGCTATAAACTCTTTAATAGGTTTTGATCTTAAAAATAAATTATCAAGTATATCTATTCCGACATTATTAATTGCTGGAGAAAATGACAACCAAGCTCCTGCCAAAATAATGCGAAGAATGTCTGAGAATATAAAACTAAGCCAGTTTGTAGTAATTAATGAGTGTGGACATTTAATAAACATTGAAAAGCCTGTTGATTTTAACAATGCTCTAAAAGATTTTTTTATAAAATATAATCTTTAAAAAAGTAAGGAAAAAAAATGCAATCTAAAGACCTTAAATTTGATGAACCCATGTTTGAAAGTAAGGCTTTTCAGCTTACAGATGAAGAAGAGAAAATTTGTAAAAAAGCTCGGGAGTTAGGAAGTGAAAAATTCGCCCCAAGAGCTTATCAATATGATGACGAAGCAAAATTTCCAACAGAAAATTACAAAGATCTGCATAAAGAAGGGTTTCTTGGAATATGCATACCCAAAGAAAATGGGGGATTGGGTGCAAGCTTTAGATGTTATACATTAGCAGCAGCGGAAATAGGAAGATACTGTGGATCTACAGCTCTAACCTGGAACATGCATGTATGTTCAACTCTTTGGACCGGATCTCTTACAGATGATTTAAATATGCCAAATAACATATACCAAGAGCACCGTAAACAGAGAACTATCCACTACAATCGCATAATAAATGATGGAGCTATTTACTCTCAACCTTTCTCTGAGAGCGGAAGTGCGGCAGCAGGAACAACTCCCTTTTCTACTATCGCTGAACCTGTAAAAAATGGATGGAGAATAAATGGGAAAAAGATATTTGCATCCTTAGCTGGACATGCTTCTTATTACGGTATTCTTTGTACTGAAAAATTAGCTGACAAAGAGCCAAGTCAAAAAAACACCCTTTATCTTGCTATTCCTGCTAATCAAGAGGGAGTAAGTGTTATAGGAGATTGGAATCCTCTTGGGATGAGAGGTACAGTATCAAGAACTCTTATTTTCAAAGATGTATTTGTTCCTAACGAATCCGCTTTAATGCCTAGAGGTATGTATTTTGAAGCAGCAAGAAGATGGCCACACATGTTTTTAACGTTATCACCTACTTATGTGGGTTTAGCTCAAGCTGCATTAGATTTTACGGTCAAATATCTCAGAGGAGAACTACCAGGAACCCCTCCCATAAAAAGAAGAATGTATCCTACCAAACAAATAACTGTGGCTGAAATGCAAATACAATTAGAATCTTTAAAAGCATTATGGTTTCAAAGTATTTCAGAAGCCTGTGTTGACCCTAGTCCAGCACAAATAAAAAGAGCTTATGCCACACAGTTTTCAGTAATGGAAGGAGCACATAAAATCGCTCAATTAGCTATCAGAACATGTGGAGGGCAAGCAATGCTCAAATCATTGTCTTTAGAGAGGATTCTCAGAGATAGCCGTTGTGGCTCCTTAATGCTCCCATGGACTGCAGAAATATGTCTAGATAGATTAGGCAAAGTCTCTCTTTACAACCCAGGAGAAACTGATCAGTAAAAGTCAGATGAAAAATAATTTATATAAATACATAGAAGAACATTCTATTAATAACCCAGAAAAAATAGCGATAAATTTTGAACAGACTACTATAAATTATCTTCAATTATTTAATAGAATTGAATTACTAGCCTCATATATATCTATAAATTTAAAATGTAAAAAGGGAGACAGAATTGCAATTCTATCTTTAAATAGAATAGAATTTATTACTCTTTTTTATGCTTGTTCTAAATTAGGAACCATTTTAGTTCCCATTAATTGGAGGCTAACAAAATATGAAATAACAAATATTCTTAAAAATGTGACTGCAAAATTATTATTTACTGAATTAGAATTTAAAAACACTATAAGTGAACTGTATATTAACATTCCTAAACTAAGAATAATTGGGATAGATTTTATTCCCCAAACAAAATTATCTTTAAAAAATAGCATAAAAATTAATAAAAATTCAGAAGTCAAAAAAATTATTAGTGATTTTAATCACCCCATACTTATTGTTCACACGTCAGGTACGACAGGACAAGCAAAAGGAGCAGTTCTATCACAAAAAGCTGTTTATTATAATATATTGAACAGCATACATATGCACAAATTGGAAAAATCAGATCATATTCTAACAGTAATTCCCTTATTCCATGTAGGTGGCTTAAATATTCAAACCATTCCTGCTATACACATTGGTGCTACAGTTACTTTACATAGAAAGTTTGATTTGAAAGAAACATTTAAAGCATTAAAATTATTAAAACCTACATTTACAGTATTCGTACCAACGATCATGGAAGCAATTCTAAATTTTAAAGATTGGAGTCCTCTAAAATTTTCTTCATTAAAAGCAATTACTACTGGATCTACAATAATTGCTCCCGATTTAATAAAAACTTATGAAGAAAACAATATTCCTATAATCCAAGTTTATGGTTCTACTGAAACTGGACCAATTGCCGTCTGCCAGAATTTATCCGAGAAAAGGAAACCATACGGAAACTCGGGTACACCAGCATTATACACGAAAGCGGAAATTTTTAATAATAAAAATGAAATGGTAAAAAAAAATATTATTGGTGAGATTGGTATCCGTGGACCTAATTTATTTTCTTACTACTGGAAAGATAAAAAAGAAACAAAAAAAGCTTTTATTAATGGCTGGTTTATGACAGGGGATTACGCAAAAAAAAATGAAAAGAACCAATTTTTTATAGCAGGACGAAAAGAGAATATAATTATATCAGGAGGAGAAAATATTTACTCTGCAGAATTAGAACAAGTGTTTTTAAAAGAAAAAAATATAGAAGAAGCTGCAGTTATTGGAATCCCAGATAAAAAATGGCAAGAAATACCTATAGCTTTTGTGAAAACAAAAAAACAATTTAAATTGAATGAATATCTAATTAATAATAACTTAAAAAAAAAACTAGCAAAATATAAGATACCTAGAATATTAATTAAAATAGATGAGATTCCTAAAAATGCCTTAGGAAAAATTGATTATAAATTGCTAAGAGACTATTATAACGACTTAAAATCAAGAAAGAAATTAAAGAAAACAAGTAATGTTATTTAGAGTCATCATATTCTGTCTCGTCTTTTTTGGATCCTTCAAATCTTATGCTGATACTACTACCTTGCGTATGGCAAATTGGCTGCCTCCTACCCATCCATGGGTACTAAACATCATGATTCCTTGGATAGAAAAAGTTAAAGTTGCTACAAAAGGTAGAATAACTATAGAAATTCTAAAGGCACCATTAGGACCCCCTCCAGCACATTTTGATTTTGCAGTAAATGGAATTGTGGATATTACTTATGGCGTACATAATTATACAGCAGGACGTTTTCCAACAACTAGACTCGCAGAGCTTCCTTTTCTGAGCAATAGTTCAGAAATTTTATCTGTAGCCTGGCAAAGAATTTATGAAAGAGAATTGTTAAAACTAAATGAACATAAAGGCACGCATCTTTTAGGAGTTTTTACACATGGTCCGGGCCAACTATGGCTTAACAACTTCTATAATTCGTTAGAAAGTATAAAAGGATTAAAAATTAGAATTGGCGGTGGAATTGCTCAGAGCTCTGCTAAAGCTTTGGGTTTAGTTCCTCTTCAAGCTCCTGTTACTAAAGCTTATGAGCTTTTGTCAGGAGGAGTAGCAGATGGAATAACACTTCCTGCGGAAAGTATATCTTTTTTTAAATTAGATAGAATAATAAAGCAGGGATTTCTAGTAGAAGGTGGTCTATATAACGTAAGTATGTTTGTAGTTATGAATAAAAAAAAATGGGATTCACTATCTAAAATAGATCAAGAAGCTATAACATCTGTCTCCAGGATAGAGCTTGCAAAACTTGCTGGAAAAGCTTGGGATAATGCAGACAGAGAAGGAATAACAATATCAAAGCAAAATGGTGTAAAAATTACTCAACTATCTGAAAGTGACAAAAAATTAATAAAAAAAATATTATCACCCATTATTGAAGAAACACTCAAGAAGATAGAAAAAGAAAAAAATATAGATGCTCACAAAATATATTCATTGCTTATAGAAGAAATAAAGTCTCTGGAAAATTAATAAAAAATAAAATTCTAAAATAATGTTAAATTTAATCTTTAAAATTTCCAATAAACTTCTATTAACTTTTTGTGTATTGGCTCTTACTATTTTAGTTATTATCACTGTGGTAGATGTGTTTGGCAGATATATTCTTGGATTACCATTGCCTGGAACATCTGAGATCACAGAAATACTTTTAGCTATTTTGGTATATATAGGGCTGCCCTACATATGCAGAGATGAAGGACACGTCACTGTTTCTATAATTTCTAATAGCCTAAAATATTCTCTTGCTCGGATACATAGCGTAATAATAAATGCAATTTCTTGTATTATTTTGCTTATTATTTCAAAACAATTATACGACCATGGTATTAATTTATATTCTTATAATGATATAACTACGTTTTTGGAAATTCCAAAAGCTCCGATAGCATTTTTGATGTCATTTCTTACATTATTAGCTTCAATAATGACTTTATTAAACTGCTACAACTACTTAATAGATAAAAGGTCTGTTAAAACTCAGTCTCCTGAAGATAGGATGTACGCTGCATATAAAAGACCAGGGATAATAGAATCATCTCTAGATGAAAAAGACCAGGAATAAATCATGAAAATAATAATAAAAGTGTTATTTTAAAATGCTGGTATGGGTTCTTGGCTTAATATTAGTAATTATTCTGATTGCCTTAGGTTTGCCAATTGCATTTTCAATGATGATTATCGGCTTTTTGGGTTTGACTTATATTATAGGCTTAGAACCCGCCTTAGCCATGGTTGGACAAGTATTTTTTGATAATGGGATGAGCTATTCTCTTTCCATTTTACCTTTGTTTCTTCTCATGGGAAACTTTGTAGTAAAAGCAGGACTAGCTGATGAACTTTATTCTGCATCTAACGCCTGGCTAAGACATAAAAAAGGAGGACTAGCTATGGCAACAGTACTAGCTTGTGGAGGGTTTAGTTCAGTATGCGGGTCATCCTTAGCAACTGCAGCTACAATGGCTAAAATCGCTTTACCATCAATGAAGAAATATGGTTATTCTGATTCCTTATCAACTGGAGTTATTGCAGCTGGAGGAACACTAGGAATCTTAATACCACCGTCAATGATTTTAGTAATTTATGGAATTATTACTAGTCAAGACATAGGACAATTATTTTTAGCAGGAATAGTTCCCGGCTTATTAGGAATTATTGGATACATTATAGCTGTAAAAATTTCATTATGGTTTGAAAAAGACTCTTATACTAGCCTGCCACCTCTACCTTTTTTAGAAAAAGTAAAAGCTCTAAAAGGCGTAATCGGAATCTTAAGCCTATTTACTATTGTCATGGGAGGAATATATTTAGGTATATTTACTGCTACTGAAGCAGCTGGAATAGGAGCTTTTGGTTCTTTACTAATTATTATTTTAAAAAGAAAAATTTCCATTAGTTCTTTTATTGAAACACTAATCGAGACAGCTAAAATTACGACTATGCTATTTTTTTTACTTTTTGGAGCAATAGTATTTTCAAATTTTATAAACTTAGCCGGCCTGCCAAATGATCTTGTAGACTTTTTGTCCTTATTCAATTTTAATCTCTACACATTACTAATTGGTATTTTTATTATTTATCTGATTCTTGGAATGATTCTAGAAAGCCTTTCAATGATGATGCTTACAGTTCCAATATTTTATCCTTTAGTATCGGAAATGGGAGGAAATTTAATTTGGTTTGGAATTCTCGTTGTAGTTGCAGTTGAAATTAGTTTAATTACACCTCCTGTCGGCCTAAATGTTCATATATTAAAAACTATTGTTAAAAATACGGTAAGTTTAAAAACTATTTTTAAAGGCGTAATTCCGTTTGTTTTGATTGATATAATTAGACTAATAATATTATTATTAATACCTGCTATTGCGTTATTCCTGCCATATAGTATAGCTTCCTAAAATCATTTTAATTTTCCTTTTTCTACCACTTTTTTGCCATCTAAAGTAATAGTGGTATTCAAAATAGGAATATCAAAATGACCTGCCGTAGTTCTGCCAGCAAATTCATTAGCTCCCGTAGAAAATAAAAAGTTACCGGCAAGTGCTCTTAGTTCTGTGCCATTAGTATCTCTTTGATCATACATCGAAAGAGCCTCATATCGTGCTTTTAAGTTCATCCCCCACCCCACATGACTAACCGCGTATGCATTTTTATCATTCCAGACGGAAAAATAATTTTTCATTAAATCTACATCAACTCCCTCTCCCAATATATCAACTACAAAATCATTTTTAATGCCCAGAGTAATAGGACTTTCAACATATTTTTTAAAAGTTAAATTGATATCACCCCTATTGATAACAAGTTTACCATTAACTTGTTTAGAACGAGGAAAAGCTACAACCATTCCTCCAGGCCAGTGAGACATAGTACCCTTTTTAGCCGTATAACCCCAAACACCTACTGCTGGAGCATCAACCAATCCAATATTTAAATCTGTTCCTGCTTCAGAATAGACATGCATTTGTTTTGCTTCCCTTAATTTTTTTGCAGCTATCTTTACCTTAGTCTCTAAATCGACATCTGGTAATAACCGTTCCAGAGCTTCCGGATGTTCATTTGAAACCATTAAAATACGGGCTCCAGATTTTAAAATCTCAGCTGTTTCAGGAGAATGAAGTAGGCCTTCCACAGTTAAATCTACAATGAAATCAGAAGCACATAAAGCAGCTAATACCGCTAAATCGCCATCAATGGCTTGCGATGCTCCTGTAGATCTAATAGGAATATTATATTTGTTAATTGGACTTACTAATTTTACATGTGCAGGTCTTATACCTAAATTTTGTAAGGCTAGTTCAGTTATATGCACATTTATTTCACGTGATTGAGTTTCAGATAAAATTACTACAGTTTCATTAGGTTTAACTTGGCATAACTTGAAAACTTCTTCAAAAGCCTTTATCCACTTGCCTTCTATTCTATCTGCAAACATTTTCACCTCATTAAAATGATCTTATCATTATCAATATTCCAACAAAAGCTAGCATTATAAAAAATATTATAGAAATAAAAAATTATTTTTTAACAATAAATTATATTGCATTGCTTATTATTAAACATTTATCCTGCGTTATGATAAATAAAACCGTTACACACAAAGGAGGGTGTCACTGTAAAAGGATAAGATATGAACTAATTGGGCCTCAAAGCATAAATGTATTGGAGTGTTCATGTTCTATATGTTTACCCATTTTATATTTGCACTACATAGTTCCAAAAGATAAATTTAAGCTGATTAGAGGCAAAAAATTTTTAACTATTTATCAATTTAACAAAAACATAGCAAAACATTACTTTTGTAGTGTATGTGGAATTAAATCATTTTATATTCCTAGATCTCACCCTAATTCAATAAGTGTAAATGCAAGATGCATAGATGAGGGCACAATAAAAAAGATAAAAACGACCAAGTTCGATGGAAAAAATTGGGAAAAAAATATAGACGCTTTAAAAAATAACTAAGGAAATTAATATGAAAAACAATAAATCTAAAAATTTAAAAAGAAGAGATGTTCTAATAGGAGTATCTGTTTTGACTGGTGCTGCCGTTTTAACATCTTGTGATGATAAAATCGATGGTGGCACACCTGATAAGCCTAAAGAATCAACTTCAATTTCTAAAAATATTATACAGTGGAGAATGGCCACTACTTGGCCTAAAAATTTTCCAGGCGTAGGAACTACTGCAGAAAATGTTGCTAAAGACATAACTAAAGCTTCAGGAGGAAGAATAGAAATAAAAGTTTACGGCTCGGGAGAGATAGTTCCTGCATACGAAGTTTTTGATGCCGTTAGAGAAGGTACTGTAGAAATAGGACATTGCTGGAGTGGATATTGGATTTCTAAACATCCAGCCTTAGCATATTTTGGAGGAATTCCTGGCGGACTAAGTCCATCAGAGCAAAGTTCCTGGATATTACAAGGAGGAGGACAAAAATTATGGGAAGAAATATTAGACCCTTTTGGAATTCAGCCTTTTCAGGCAGGTATTGTTCAAACAGAAATGTTTGGCTGGTATAAAAATCCTTTAAATACATTAGATGACATAAAAGGTTTAAAAATTAGAATGGCCGGTCTTCCCAATGAAGTTCTTAATAGAATGGGAGCAACTGCAGTAAATATACCAGGAGGTGAGGTTATGAGCTCTTTTCAAGCAGGAGTTGTTGATGCAGTTGAGTGGGGAGGACCGTGGATGGATTTAGCATTTGGTTTTCCTAAAATAGCTAAAATTTGTTATGGTCCTGGCATTCATAGTCCTGGTGCAACGAATGAAGTATTAATCAATAAAGAACAATACAAAAAACTTCCAAACGACTTTAAAGAAATCATTAGAATTGCTGCAAATAATGCTAATACTCAATCTTATGGGGAATATATTCATCGTAATGCTATAAGTTTTCAAGTTATGGTTAAGGAGCATAATGTTGAATTTAAAATACTACCAATGGAGATTATTAAAGAGTTTTTAAAAATTTCTAAAGAAGTTGTACTAGATAATGCCGAAAAAGATCCTGCTGCCATGAAAGTGTATACGCATTATCAAGATTATTTAAAAAAGGCAATTGACATTACTAAATATCAAGAATTAGGCTATTTAAATGCAAGAGAAATAAGTAATAATAGTTAATGAAATGCATGAAAACTCTAAAGCTTTTCTCGCCATATGGCATGACTTACTAGATGAAGGAAAAATAGACTGGGAAAAATGGCACACTTATGAACACATGCCAGAACGTATAGGAATTCCTGGCTTTCTAGGAGGACGCCGTTACATGAACCACAATGATCAAGACCAATGTTGTTTTACAATATATGAAGGTAGTGATTTATCAGTGTTTAAATCTGCTCCTTATCTTAAACGTTTAAATAACCCTACATCTTGGACAAAAAAAAGCGCAGCAACTTTTAGGAATTTTACTCGAGGTGCATGTAAGCGTGTTTCTTTTTGTGGACCACAAAATGGGTATGGCGGTATTGTGATGACTATTCGACTGTTGCGTAACGATGATTTCTCTGAGAATTCACAGCAATTAGACCAACTAACAACAAATATAAATGAAATGGATGGCGTTATAACCACAACTCTTGGACTCTGTGATACCCAAATCACTTCCACGGAAACCACCGAGCAAAAATTAAGAAAAGGTACTACTGAAGTGTCACTTGATGGTGTTCTAATTATTGAAGGATATGATACGACGGTGCTAGAAGGACAAGCACAAAAAATTCTACGGATAATAAGTTCTGCTGATATTCATTTAGATCCAGTACAAAATCAAATATACTCACTTTCAAATATGCTCATAGCATAAGTGAAGCCAAGAAAAAATGAGAGGAGACAAAATGAGGCTAAAAGATAAAGTGGCTATTGTTACTGGTGCATTGGATTATTTTAATCATCAACAAATTTGGAAGCATGTTCTATAACTGCTTGTTCTTGTTCTTTAGCAAAACTAATCACTGCAACTATTATTAGATTTATCACCAAGCCTATTAAACCTGGGTGTAAATCATAAGGTGAGGTAGAACTTAAATATTGGAAATATATGGTTACTAATACTCCGCCAATAAGTCCTAGAATTATGCCTACAGTAGAAGCTTTCTTCCAAAACAAACCTGCGTAAACTGCTGGAGCCAACTGAACTATAGGACCATAAGCTCCCAACAATAAAGAAATAAGACCATCACTTCCAAATATAGCAATACAGTAAGCAATTGCCCCAACACCTAAAACAGCTCCCCTCATTATCCATAATTCAGTGTTTTCCTTCATATTGGGAAAAATTACCTTACATATATCCCTTCCAAAAGAAACCGAGGCGCCGTGGGTAATAGCATCGGAAGAAGACATAGCTGCAGCAAGTGCCCCTGCCCCAACAAGGCCATATAATAAACCAGAGTTTGTTAAGTGATGTGTAATTAAGTAGGGTAATACTTGACCAGAATGTTCCAGAGCATCAGGCGGGACTACTCCGATCGCAGAGAAACCAATAAAAAGGACAGGCAATAAAAATATTGCAAAAACAGGGTAAGCTACTACCGTCAATTTTATTCTTCTTTCTGTTGTAGTATATGATTTAGTAAAAAGGTGTGGCCACATTAAAAAACCAAGCATAGAAACAAAAATATTACTGCTGTATCTTGCTGAGGAAAGGGCTGATCCCTCTTTGCCTATGGTTAAAAAATTTGGATCATTTTCAGCTATTTTTCTAAACATATTATCCAAGCCACCATGCAAAGTTTCCACAAAATATATACCTAGAACCCAAGCGACCAAAAGCATTAGAATAGCTTGAAAAACATCACTCCATGCTGCGCCTCTTACTCCACTAGTTGCTACGTATATAACTACAATTCCAAATGCTATTAGAGCACCCAACCAGAAAGAAATATGTCCATAGGTTAACACATTAAAAATATAAGCCATTCCTTTTATCTGAAGAGTTAAATAAGGAATAAAAGCTAATAGTGCAACAATTCCTATTATAACCACTAGAAATTTTGAATTATATCTATCTCCTAAGAAATCACCCATAGTTATATAATTCGATTCGCGACCTAATTTAGCAATTTTAGGTCCGATTATATACCAAGGGAGTAATCCTAATGTACAGTAAGCTAGTATATAAAGTGAAGCAGCACCTTTTGAATAAGCCCATCCAGGACCTCCTAAAAATGAAAAAGCTGAAAAAATAGTTCCGCCCATTAAAAACCACATTACAAAAAGACTAAACCCTCTATCGCCTACAGCATATTCCGAAACAGAAAACAAAGACCTGCCTCTTCCAGCCGCTAATCCTAAGGCGAATGCAAGGAACAAATAAATAGACATTGCCAATAAAGCTACTTGCCATGCCTCCATACTATTTCTCCTCTGTTGTGGAATCTAATTTGATAAAAATAAGCAAACCTATGAATTCAATAACTATCCAAAAAATAACCCAAGCCATAGAAAAAGGTAATCCAAAAACGAAGGGCTCCACCCTATTACCTAAAGAAAATACTGGGAAAATTAACATAATTAAAATAAAAAGAGTAAATACAACAAAAATAATTTTTGAGCTTATTGCTTGGCTTTTTTTCACCGTAGTCCCCCTTTATATGGAGTAATAAATCTAAACTAGATTTGATGTATTAATCAATAATAATTTATTTTATAACTTAAATTTTTTATCTTAATTTTTATCATAATTAGTATTAAGATGATTCTAGGAGAAAACACAATGAGTTTAGATTGGCGAAATTTTACTTCTAACGAAATTGAAAAAAACTTTAATCCGCGAATAGCAGTACCAGATTTTGACAATTATATAGAAGAAGCTCAAAATAAAGCAGGCCTTGCTAGAACAAATTTAGCTGGAAAATTAGATGTAGAGTATGGCAAACACCCTATGCAAAAACTTGACGTATTCGCATCCCAAAATATAGAAAAAGCTCCAGTCCATATTTTTATTCATGGGGGATACTGGAGAGCTTTAGATAAATCGGACCACAGTCACCTAGCAACACCTTTTGTTGAAAATGGTTGTATATATTTTATATTAAATTATGGTTTGTGCCCTAATATCAAACTTTCTCAAATAAATGATCAGATTCATTCTTCTTTAAAGTGGATATATGAAAATTGTAGTAATTATGGAGGCAACCCAGAAAATATAAATATATCAGGTCATTCTGCAGGAGCACATTTATGTGCAATGCTGATTAATACAAATTGGAAAAATAGAAATTTACCACATGATATTATTAAATCTGCATACCTTATTAGCGGCATTTATGAGCCAGAAGTCGTTTTAAAGTTATCTCTTAATGAAGAAATAGGACTTAATAAACAAGAAGCTGCGAATAACACCCCTATCCCAACTTCAAAGGTCAACTCGAAAATTTTTTTATCGGTAGGAGATATTGAACCACCTGGATGGATAGAACAAACCAAAATTTATGCACACAAATTAAAAGAAAAAGGAAACACAGTTAATTTCCAAATTTTAAAAAATGAAAATCATTTTTCAATTCTGAATGTATTATCTGACTCTGATAATAAATTTACTAAAAAAATGATAACTGTAACAAAAGAAGGAACTAATGAATAACTCAAAAGTTGAAAAACTTAAAAATATAGTCTCAAACGATAAATTATATATTATGCCATGTTGTTATGATGCACTTTCAGCGAAAATGATAGAACAATCTGGTTTTGAGTTAAGTTTTATGAGTGGGTTTGCTACGTCTGCCACCAGACTTGGATTACCTGATACAGGACTTATTTCATATGGTGAAATTATAGATCAAGGAAGAAACATTTGTGAAAATGTCAATATACCCATCATAGGCGATGGAGACACAGGTTATGGAAACGAAATCAATGTAAGAAGAACAGTAAAAGGATTTTACAACGCAGGATTTTCAGCAATAATGATAGAAGATCAAGAATCACCCAAACGTTGTGGTCATACAAGAGGCAAAAAAGTAATTTCACGAGAAGATGCTATAACGAGAATGAAAGCAGCCATAGATGAAAGAGATTCTGGCTCGAATATTTTAATTATGGCTAGAACAGATGCACGCTTTGATTTGGGAATAAATGAAGCAATTGACAGAATGAAGATTTTCAGAGAGTTAGGAGCCGATATATTATTTGTTGAAGGACCTCAAAATAGAGAAGAAATGCATAAGATATGCAAAAAATTAGATGGTCCAAAAATAATCAATCTTGTTGAAGGCGGAGATACTCCTATACTGAGTTATAAAGAATTAGAAGAGATGGGCTTCAGAATTGCTGCTTTCCCTTTAACCATACTTTCTGCGTCTATGAAAGCAACTCAAGAAGTATTGAATAATTTTAAGAATAAAGTAAGAAATGAAAAAAATTTGATGTCTTTTGAAGAAATCCAAAAAATTGTGGGTTTTAAAGATTACTTTTCATTAGAAAAAAAATATGTAAAATCTAAAGACAATGACTAAGAATAATTTATACGTTTTTTTATATATTATCTTAATTGCAATAGGAATTCCTTGGTATTGGCCTCAAGATTCCAGATCAATAATTTTAGGGGTTCCGGCCTGGGTTGCTGTTGCTGTATTATGTTCTCTACTAGCTTCTTTGTTAACTGCGTATATATTAATCAATTCATTAAGTGATGAAGAATAATGAGCAATATTCTTCCGTTAGGATATGGGGCATGGACCTTTATTTCTATTTACTTACTTTCGCTTTTGGTCATCGGATGGTTTGCTAAAAAATCTAGAAAAGAAGACACATTAAATGACTTTTATCTAGCCGGAAATAGTTTGGGTTTAGGTATTCTATTTCTTACTCTTTTCGCTACACAATATAGTGGAAATACTTTCTTTGGATTTACTGGTGCTACTTATCGTGTTGGTTATTCTTGGATTCTAAGTATACACTTTATGACGAGCATCGTGGTTTGTTACCTTTTGTTTGCACCTAAACTACATAGGTTATCCAAAAAACAAAACTTTTTAACCCCTGCTGATTATATTCAGTATCGCTTTAAATATAATAAATTAAGCCTAATAATTACCATAATTGGAATAGCTGTTTTAAGTAATTATTTATTAGCTCAATTAATGGCAATGGGCAGAGCAATGCAAGGAATTTCAGGAGACGCTGGAGGCTCGTTTTATTATATAGCAGGGGTACTTGTATTAGCTACTATAATTGTTATTTATGGGACGATGGGTGGATTACGCGCCGTTGCCTGGACTGATGCAATACAAGGCGTAATCCTTTTAGTGGGTTTCTCTGTACTACTATTTATATTATTTGACAAATTTGGACCTTTATCTAAAGCAACAGAAATTATAGCTAACATGGATAAGATCAATAATACAAGAAAAGCTGCAGTTCCAGATGCTGAAACTTGTAGATTATGGCTCAGCTATATAATTATTTTAGGATTTGGTCTTTCCTTATATCCTCAAGCCATCCAAAGGATATATGCGGCTAAATCTGAAAAAGTATTAAAGAAGAGTCTTGTTGTTATGGCATTTATGCCCATACCTACCATGATTATAAGTGTTATTGCTGGAATAATGGCACTAGCGTATATATCAGGATTAGAGGGGGCAGCTACTGATCAGGTATTTGGTCGAGTCTTAAGAGAAATCCAGGAATATTCCATTTTAGGTTACGGTGTTAGTATTGTAATATTGGCCGCTATATTAGCGGCAATGATGTCTACAGCTGATTCTGCCTTATTAACAATATCTTCAATGTTTACCAAAGATATTTATGCAAAAATTTTCAAAAGTTCTCCTGATGAAAAAACACTTACTCTTGTAGGTAAGTTTTGTTCTTGGGCTTTTCTGGCGCTTATGATTATATTTGCTATCATACTTAAAGATAATACTTCGCTAGTTAAATTAATGGATAGAAAACTAGATTTGATGATACAAGTATCTCCAGCATTTATGTTAGGCATACATTATAGTTGGCTAAAAGCAAAGCCTGTTTTTTGGGGAATAGTATGTGGTACAATTGTTGCTCTTTCTATCCCGTATATTGATTTAAGTTTTATTTCCAAAGGTAAGGTATTTGGTTTTCATGCTGGATTGATTGGCCTACTACCAAACCTGGCCATTGCCCTCATTGGTTCTTACTTAAAAAAGGAAACAACATGAACGCGATCTTTTACCTAATAAATAGTGCAATAGATCTTTTATTTTTTATTATTATATTACAAGTAATAATAAGTTGGCTTATAGCATTTAATATCCTGAACACTTATAACCAATTCATTGGGCAAATTATATTTTTTTTAAATAGGATCACTTTTCCTTTATTATCTCCAATAAAAAAAATTCTTCCTAATTTAGGCCCAATAGATATATCACCTGTCATTGTATTAATTTTACTAAAAGTCTTGCAGGTATATATAAATAGAGATCTTAAACCTTTTTTATTTGCTCATATGTAATTAATTATTTTTTTCTTAACTTAAGCCTTAAGGCGTTTAATTTTATAAAACCATCTGCGTCCTTTTGATTATAACCTTCTCCCTCATCAAAAGTAACAACACCCTGATTATAAATACTTTTTGGAGATCTTCTTCCCATAAGAATACAATTACCTTTATGTAGCCTAAGTTTTACCTCTCCAGTAACATTCGTCTGACTTTTATCTATTAAAGACTGCAACATTTCTCTCTCTGGAGAAAACCATAAACCATTATAAATTAATGAAGCATAACGAGGAATACATTCATCTCTTATAAGCATAGTGGGGCCATCCAAGATAAGTTGTTCTATTCCCCTATGTGCGATCAACAAAACTGTTCCACCAGGTGTTTCATAAACTCCTCTAGATTTCATTCCCACAAATCTATTTTCTACAATATCAATTCTGCCTATACCATGTCTTCCTGCCTTCTCATTTAAATCTTGTAATAATTTTGCTGGACTCATTTTTTTTCCATTAATTGCTACTAGATTCCCTGCTTCAAAAGCCAATTCTAAATCCTCAGCCTCCTCAGGTGCATCATTTATAGAAACAGAACGAGTAAACATATCTTCGTCTGGAGGTACCCATGGATCTTCAAGTGCCTTTCCTTCATATGATATATGCAAAAGATTAGCGTCTGTTGAATAAGGAGGTTCTCCACGTTTGTCTTTCGGGACTGATATACCTTTTTGTTCAGCCCATTCAACTAATTTTATTCTAGAATTAAAGTCCCATTCTCTCCACGGAGCAACCACTTTAATATCCGGGTTTAGAGCCGAATATGCTAACTCAAACCTAACTTGATCATTGCCCTTCCCTGTCGAACCATGAGAAACAGTATCCGCTCCAGTTTCTTTTGCAATCTCAATTTGTCTTTTAGCTATAAGAGGTCTAGCTATAGATGTTCCCAACAAATATGTTCCTTCATAAACTGCATTAGCTCTGAACATAGGAAATACATAATTACTTACAAATTCTTCTTTAAGATCCTCTACATAGATTTCCGAAACACCCATGCTTTCTGCACGTGCCTTAGCTGATTCAATTTCCTCTCCCTGTCCTATATCAGCTGTAAAAGTTACTACTTCACAATCATAAGTCTCTTGTAGCCACTTTAAAATCACTGAAGTATCCAAACCTCCAGAATAAGCGAGTACTATTTTTTTAAATTTTTTCATAATATTTTCCAATTCTTAAGAAAACTTAATTTATATTTTTTATCTTCTTTTTGCTTACACTGCCACTTTTTAATTATCCCCATGCGGCTATATATTCTGTCTTCTTGGTCATCTAATAGTGGTAAATATGCCTCCATTATTACATGCCGCATTAGCAAACCCATTTATAGGAAGCATGGAGGACACTATTTGCAAATCTTACTTATTGCTTTATAGGACGCAGTAAAACCTCTTAACGAATAGGTATCTGTTGTATTTGTTCCTCTTGATGATATCCCCTTCACAATCATTGTCGTTCCACGCTTCATACCCTTGATTAATAAATCATCAATCTCTTCATCTTCCGCCCAAGCCATTTGGTCTTTTAATATATTGAACTCTGCAATAGGCTTGCCATCAATTATAATATCTAACTTAGAGCCCTTCTTTATAGGATAACCAGCTTGAAAATTTACTACGCCAGAGCTTTGCTTTGACACTTTCATTGTAACTTGAGAAACGACTTTTCCTCTTCGCGTGTATTTTCCTTCTTCTTTTTTAGGATAAGTAAAAATACCGCAGACTTTACCTTCTTCCATATTCCAGTAAAAAGCCGCCCAATCTCCATACGTACCTATATTCTTTGCAACAGGACTGTCGGCTGAATACGCACATAAACAAAAAAATAAATATACAATTAAGACGATATGCTTAAACATGTTTTCAGTTTACCTAATTACCTAAATATTTATATATTACATTATCAAAGCAATGTATAATTAGAATATAAAAAACTCTAATTTTCTATAAATATTCTGGAAAATAAATATGAAGCGATTAGTCGTAAACAAATATGGCGGACCAGAAGTGCTTCAATTAGAAAATTTTGATAAATTAAAAATCGAAGAATCTAAATTAAGAATTAAAGTTAAAAATATTGGAGTAAATTTTGCTGATAGCCTAATTATAAAAGGTCGTTACCAGGAGCGTCCCCGCCCCCCATTCTCTCCAGGATTAGAACTCTCAGGAGAAATAATTGAAATAGGAAAAAAAATCTCTAATTTTCAAATAGGAGAGAGAGTGATAGGTATAGCAAAATATGGAACATATACCGAAGAAATCATAATGCCTGCCGAAAATGTTTATAAAATACCAGACGAAATGGACTATGTAACAGCCGCCTCTTTTCCTGTCGCTTATGGAACTGCTCATGGAGCTATTTCATGGAAGGGTAAACTGAAAAAAAAACAAACTTGTTTGATTCTTGGAGCAGCAGGCGGAGTAGGATTAGCAGCAGTTGAAGTTGCCAATGCTTTTGGTGCTAAAGTTATTGCAGCGGCAGGAAGTGATAACAAGTGTGAAATCTGTATAGAGCATGGAGCAGCATATTCTATAAATTATAACACTAGTAAAATTCGTCACCAAATAAAAGAAATTGCTCCAAACGGAGTGGATCTAGTACTAGATATGGTAGGCGGAGAACCAGCTGAAGACGCTTTAAAAAACCTAGCATGGGAGGGAAAATATATTTCAGTAGGCTTTGCAAGTGGAATTATACCTAAAATTTCAGCCAACAGACTTTTACTAAAGAGTTCATACGCAATTGGTCTATATTGGGGCCAATATGCATTTATAAACCCTACATTGATAGGACAATCCTTTGACGATCTTATACAATTATATCTTCAAAAAAAACTAAAGCCATTAGTAGGAAAAGTTTTTAAATTAGAAGAAGCTGCATTTGCACTTGATTATCTTTTGAGTAGAAAAAATACTGGAAAAATCATTCTCAATTGTAATTAATTTAAGAAAGTATTTCAGCCTGAGATTTATCTCTTACTTCTTCAATGGAGATTTCTGGTGCAAGCTCTGAAACTTTTACACACTCATCGACTATCTCAAATACACCATATTCAGAAATCACCATATCTACAACTTTTGCTCCTGTTAAAGGAAGAGTACAGTTAGAAACAAGTTTAGCAGATCCGTCCTTAGCCACATGTTCCATTAAGATTACTACCTTTTTTACTCCTGCCACCAAATCCATTGCTCCTCCCATACCTTTTATCATTTTTCCTGGTATCATCCAATTAGCTAAGTCCCCGTTTTGTGCTACTTGCATAGCTCCTAAGATTGATAAATCTATATGTCCTCCTCTTATCATCCCAAAAGAGTCGGCGCTAGAAAAATAACTTGTCATAGGTAGTGCTGTTATAGTCTGTTTACCGGCATTTATTAAATCAGGATCTTCCTCACCTTCTATAGGAAATGGACCCATACCTAACATGCCATTTTCTGACTGCAAAATTACATTCGCATCTTTTGGGATGTGATTCGCAACTAAAGTTGGCATACCTATTCCTAAATTAACATAATATCCGTCCTTAAGTTCTTTAGCTGCCCTAGCACACATTTCATCCCTACTCCAAACCATTTAATTTCTCCATATGATTAGTCATTTGCTTTTCTTGTAGTTAGATTTTCTATTCTTTTGTTATAATGGCTACCCTTAATTATTCTTTGAACAAAAATTCCTGATGTATGAATCTGATCCGCATCTAGTTTCCCGGGTTCAACCAAATGTTCAACTTCAGCTATAGTAATTTTTCCAGCAGTTGCCATTAAGGGATTAAAATTTCTTGCTGTTTTTTTATAAATTAAGTTTCCTTCTGAATCTCCTTTCCAGGCTTTAATCAAAGAAAGATCAGCTCTAAGACTTTTTTCCATAATATACTCTCTTCCTTCAAATTGCCGTGCTTCTTTCCCTTCTGCTATTTTTGTTCCTGCACCAGTAGGAGTATAAAATGCAGGAATACCTGCTCCTCCGGCTCTTATTCTTTCTGCCAGAGTACCTTGAGGGTTAAATTCTAATTCAATTTCTCCGTTTAAATACTGCTCAGCAAAAATTTTATTTTCACCTACATAGGAAGAAATCATTTTAGAAATTTGTTTTGTTTCTAATAACAAACCAAGACCTTCTCCATCAATACCTGCGTTATTACTTATGGCTGTTATATTTTTTATTTTACTTTCCTTCAGGGCATCTATCATCCTCTCTGGAATACCACATAATCCAAACCCTCCACACATTAGAACCATTCCATCAAATGCAACACCTTCTAAAGCTTCTTTGCTATTTGAATATATTTTATTCAATATTCCCCACCCTAATTAAGTATAAAACATAAATTGTTTTGTTTAATAAATAAACCTCAATATTATTAAAAAAAAATGAACTGACTATTAACAAAATTCAAAAAACTCTGTTAAGGAGAATAATGTTAAAAAATATATTATCTCTATGGACTAATTTACCGAACAATATTCAAGGATTTATTTTTATTTTAGGTGCCTCAGCAAGTTTTCCTGTAATGGGAACGATAGTGAAACACTTAACAGAAGAGCTTCACCCTTTTCAAATAGCTTTTTTTAGGTGTTTCTTTGGATTGTTAATTATAATGCCCCTATTTTTAAATAAGCCTATAAAAATTTTTCAAACTAAAAAATTTAAGATGCACTTTTATAGAGGATTACTAGGCATAGGGGCTATTACCGCAGGATTCTCAGCCTTAGCGATGATGCCACTAGCAAGCGCAGTTACGTTAGGCTTCACTAGAATATTATTTTTAGTACCCCTTGCCATGATAGTCCTTGGTGAAAGACCTGGGTTCATAAGAATTATTTTAACCTTTTTGGGTTTTTTAGGAGTAGCTATAATGGTTGATCCTTCAAGTGAGAATGGTGTATCTATCTCATCTGCATGTGTAGCTCTAATTGGTGCTTTTTTTGTCAGTGCCGTAAAACTTTCTGTAAAATCACTTTCCTCAACTGAGCCAACACTTACGATACAATTTTATTATGGTATCATTTCTAGTTTAGGATTAATAATTCCTGCCTATATATTTTGGTTACCAATGCGTTTAGAACATTTAATATTAATTTTATTGGGAGCTTTATTTGGAACCTTGGGGCAAATGTTTACAATATGGGGATTAAGAATTGGTAACATTACTGTTGTCATGCCTGCAGATTACACAAGGCTTATTTTCGCTGGTATATATGGGTATTTTTTATTTGCAGAGATACCAAATATAAATGAATTTTTGGGAGCCATAATTATTATATCTAGTACTTTAATAATTTTATTTAGATCTAATTTCAAAAATTAAATTAAATTTTAAAACTACACATACTGGTTATTTATAGCTATGGCCACAAATCCCAGACATATAAATACTACTATTGTAAAAAGCTTTCTAAGCCTAAGGTACCAAGCCGGAAAAATAGATTTTCTTGTAGATAATAAATCAACATAATATGTAACGGCAAAACATAAAATTAAAAACAAAATTATTATAATATAGTTGGTAGTAAAACCCATTAAAATAAACCAACTTGCTAAAGCAGGAATTACTGACCAAACATAGACTTTAGAATTTTTATTTTTACCATATATAGCAACTCCCCAATGCACTGCTCCTAAAAATGATAAAACAATAACAGAATAATTTAGAAGATTATAAAGAGCTATTAGCTTCCATTCATATGGAAAAACATAAACACCAATAGATAAAAATACAAATGGAATGGTTCCTCCTAATCCACAAACTAAAGCAGGAAAAGGTGTTTCGGATAATCTCAAGAGGTTTAAAACGTTTTTAATAACAATATTCCTATTTCTCGAATTCTTTATCCATTAATTTAGCAAGCAAAAAATCTTTTTTAGTCAGACCTAGTACATCGTGCGTTGAAAGCAGCACATCTACTTTGTTATAAACATTTTTCCATTCCGGGTGATGATTCATTTCCTCTGCTATTGAAGATATTGAGATCATCCAGGAAAAAGCTTCCTCAAAATCCTTAAAAACAAAGCTTTTTATAATAGCTTTATACTCTTGATCAAGAGTCCAACCGTTCAAGTGACTAACCAATTTTTTAATCTCAATATTTTTTAATTTTACAGAATTATTATTCGTCATATTGTCTCCTTAACTAAATTGTTTATAAATCTTACAATAAAAATCAAAAAAAAGTACATGTTTTACTTGATATACTAGCGATTTAAACAATATATATATATAGTAATACTTGTTTGTTTAAACCATTTAATAGTGGAGTACAGAATACAATGAATATTGGACATTTTACTAGAAACTCAAGCACACAGGCAAGAGCAAGAGCACTTAGTCCTGATGATGTGGGTTTACGTGCTTATATGCAAAGAATTTATGCCTATATGACTGCAGGATTGGCAATTACGGCTTCGGTAGCATGGTTGCTTCCAAATACGACGATAGGAATGGCCATAATTACTTCGCCACTTTCTTTCATCGCAATGATTGCTCCCATAGGCCTAGTATTAATTCTTGCAAGCCGAATTCACAAAATGCAGGCTAAAACAGCACAAACTATGTTTTGGATCTTAGCTGCATGTTATGGAATATTTTTTGCAAATATTTTCGTACAGTACACTGGAGAGTCAATATTTAGAGTTTTCTTTATCTCTTCCTCTACATTTTTAGGAGCAAGTCTGTATGGATATGTAACAAAAAGATCGCTTGCTAGACTAGGATCATTCCTTTTTATGGGTTTAATTGGAATTATAATGGCCAGTGTCGTAAATATCTTTTTGGGCTCTTCACCAATGCAATTCATTATATGCATTATTGGTGTATTAATTTTTACAGGTTTAACTGCCTATGATACTCAAACACTTAAAGAAATGTACGTGGCAGGAGAAAGCGGAGAAACGCAGGTTAAAAAAGGAGTAATGGGAGCTCTCAAATTATATCTAGATTTTATCAATCTATTTATTTTGCTTCTTATGCTATTAGGAGGTAGGCGATAAAACAAATTTCATAAATTTAATGGAAGACGCTAATCTTTATGATTAGCGTCTTTTTTTTTTATATACTATATTACAACGAATAATAGGCCCAAAGGAATGAAATATGTCTTACGAGGAAGAGTATGATTTATGGCAAGACAACCCGGAACAATATTGGGAAAAAAAGGCACAAAATATAACATGGTACAAGAAATGGACAAATGTGATTGATGAGTCTAAAAAACCATTATGGAGTTGGTTTCCAAATGCAGAATTAAATACATGTTATAACTGCCTTGATTTTCATATAAACAATGGAAAGGGGAATAAGGCAGCGCTCATTTATGACAGCCCTGTCACAGAACAAAAAAAAATTTATACCTATAGTGACCTTCTTAATAAAACAGCGAGAATAGCAGGAGCATTAAAATCCTTTAACGTTGGAAAAGGAGATAGAGTTCTAATCTACATGCCCATGATTCCTGAAGCAGTTACATCCATGCTTGCATGTGCCAGGATTGGCGCAATACACGTTGTCGTATTTGGAGGGTTTGCTCCTAATGAATTAGCAACTAGAATAAATGATTCTAAACCTAAATTAATTATTGCTGGATCATGCGGTATAGAACCTGGAAAAATTATAAGCTATAAGCCTATGCTAGACAAAGCAATAGAATTATCTGATTACAAAGTTAATACCTGTTTTATATATCAAAGAGAAATTTTGAAAGCTGACCTCCAAAAAGGTCGTGATTACGATTTAGAATCCGTCATAGAACAATCAGATCCTGCTCCTCCAGTTCCTGTAAAGGCTACCGATCCACTATATATTTTATATACTTCTGGAACCACTGGAGATCCTAAGGGAATGGTAAGAGATAATGGAGGGCACGCAGTCGCTTTAAAAACAAGTATGGAAATGGTTTATGGAATAAATTCGCAAGACGTGTTTTGGGCTGCTTCAGATATTGGTTGGGTTGTAGGTCATTCATACATAGTTTACGGTCCGCTTCTAAAAGGATGTACTACTGTATTATTCGAGGGAAAACCTGTTGGAACCCCTGATGCAGGTGTTTTTTGGAGAGTAATAAGTGAATATAATGTCTCTGTAATGTTTACTGCACCGACTGCTCTTAGAGCAATTAAACGTGAAGACCCTGAAGGCAAAGAAATACAAAAATATAACTTAGATAATTTTAAAATGCTGTTCCTTGCCGGTGAACGTGCAGACCCACCAACTATTCAATGGGCAGAAAAAAATCTTAATGTTCCAGTAATTGACCACTGGTGGCAAACAGAAACGGGATGGACGATAGCAGGTAATTTTTCAGGATTAGGACTTTTTAATGTAAAACATGGATCTACTGGTAAACCTTCTCCAGGATTTGACGTTCAATGCCTTGACGACAATGGAAATCCTAAAGCCAGCGGAGAAATAGGATCTTTAGCAATTAAACTGCCCTTGCCTCCAAGTTGCAGCACTACATTATGGAATAATGAAGAAAGATATAAAAGTACTTATTTAGAACAATTTAAAGGCTGGTACACTTCTGCGGATGCGGGATATATTGATAATGATGGATATATTTGGGTTATGTCTAGAACTGACGACATTATAAATTGTGCTGGACATAGACTATCCACTGGAGCCATGGAAGAAGTACTAGCGAAACACCCCGATGTGGCGGAATGTGCAGTTTTAGGCATCAAAGATGAACTTAAAGGACAAGTTCCAATGGGATTTATTGTGTTAAACTCTGGCACTACTAATAGTGCTGATAATATTGTCAATGATGCCATAAAAATGGTTAGGGAAGAGATAGGACCAGTAGCGTCTTTTCGCAAAGTAAAAGTTGTTAAAAGATTACCCAAAACTAGATCTGGAAAAATTCTAAGGAGTACAATGGCAGCTATAGCAGATGGTAGTCATTACAGGATTCCAGCAACAATAGATGATCCAGATATACTAGAAGAAATAAAACTAGCTCTAAAACAAAGATGAAAAATATAAACGTAAGAGCCTATGGACTAATAATTTATAAAGGCAAAATACTTGTTTGTAATGAAATAATAAATAATTACCATGCTACTAAATTTCCTGGAGGCGGACTAAAAAAAGGAGAAAACCCTGAACAGGCTCTTAAAAGAGAAATATTTGAAGAAATAAGATTGACAACTAATAAAATGATTCTTCTTCATGCTCCTGGAACCCTATTATCTCCATGGAATAAAAAATTATACACTCCTTTTTATTTTTATGTAAAAACTTTCGGCTCTCCAACAGTACCGCCTTCTGAAAACTTAGCTATAGAGTATTTGACCCCAAAAGAAATAATTGAAAAGAAAAACATAGCGATGCCAGAAAAAAAAGCTACATTAGAGCTAAAAAAATTAGAAGTTATTTAAGCCCATAAAAAAACTAATTTGACTTAAAAATATATTTTCTAAAAATAACAAGTACTAACAATAAAAATATGCCCCCTATAAGATATGGACTGTTTTTATCTATAAATTCAAAAAATCCACCCGCTAATGCAGGACCAATTATTCTCGCCAATGCTGATGATGATTGTGTTATACCTAAAACCCAACCTTTTCTGTCCTCTGAGACTATATTTACTATCAACGCCATAACTGTGGGCAGGAACAATCCCAAACCTACTGCGATAAGCATCATTGATAACACTGCATGGATAATTTCTGCTGATAACCATATGCCCAACATTCCAAAACTTAATACTAAACACCCTAAAAAGCATAATAATGATTCTCCAAAACGTTTCACTAAGGGACCTATCAAAACGCCTTGGACTAGTGCTCCACAAATTCCTGCAAATGCAAACAAATACCCATTTTGTTGTGCGCCCCAAAAAAATGTTCTCTCCGACCATAGGGAAAAAGTGGATTCCATAAATGCAAACACTATTGTAACAAAGAAAAATAATAATATTAAATATCTTAAATTTGGTGCTGATAATGCTTGAATTAAATTCTGTAGTCTTTTTTTCCTGAAATCATTTATTAATATTTTTGTTTCTTTTAGTGACATTAAAGCTATTATCAATGCTATAAAAGATAAAATTGCTGCAGCAATAGGAGGTAAAAATACGCTCGGATTATTAGGGTCGGTACCAGTTAATATTCCCCCTACCGCAGGTCCTATTATAAACCCTAAACCAAAAGCAGCACCAAAATAACCCATAGCTTTAGCTCTATCCCCTTTTTCAGTTATATCCATTATGTAGGCCTGCGCTACAACAATATTACCAGCCATCAGGCCCGCAAACGATCTTGCTATAAATAAAGCGGATAAACTTTCAGCAAAGGCAAGTAAGACATACGCTACTACTGTTCCAAACAATGTGCACCATATAATAATTCTTCTGCCATATTTATCGCTCAAGCCACCCCAAATCGGCGCTGAAATAAATTGTGATAAAGAGTAAACTGCCATAAGCATTGTTACTTTTTGAGGAGATGCATTAAAAGTTTCTGCATAAAATGGAAGAAGTGGAATAATTATTCCAAAACCCACCAAATCTATAAAAACTACTAATAGGAGGACAAACAAAAAATTATCTCAAAATTCATGATTTTATATTTTAAATGCGACCATATCGCAAAAATTTCTCTTGTCTTTTGAGCAAAAGATCATCAGGAGATATGTTAATTAATTCATTGAGTTCTTGTAAAATTGCATCATAAACATTTCTTATAGTTGAATGGTGATCTCTATGTGCTCCTCCTGTTGGTTCAGCTATAATAGTATCAATTACACCTTTATTTTTTAAAAAATTTGCTGTGAGTCCAAGAGACTCTGCTGCTTCTTCTGCCTTATCATTATCTCTCCACAAAATGGAAGCACATCCTTCAGGAGAAATTACAGAATATATAGAATTCTGTAACATTAAGACTTTATCTGAAGTTGCTAACGCTAATGCTCCTCCTGATCCTCCCTCTCCTATTATTACACTTATAAAAGGAACTTTTACCTCAAGACTAGTTTTTATACATTGTGCTATTGCTTCAGCCTGCCCTCTCTCTTCAGCACCAATTCCAGGATAAGCACCAGCCGTATCAACAAAAGTAATTATTGGTAACCCAAATTTGTCAGCAAGTTTCAAAAGACGTGCAATTTTACGAAATCCCTCAGGTTTAACCATTCCAAAATTGTGCTTTAATCTAGAATCAGTATCAAATCCTTTTTCCTGTCCTATAATCATAACTGACCTTGAGTGAAATGTTCCAATTCCTGCAATCACTGCTCTATCTTCCGAAAAACTTCTATCACCAGATAAAATTTGAAAATCACTCACCAGAATATCTAAATAATCAATAAAATGTGGTCTTTCAGGATGACGGGCCACAAGTGTAATTTGCCACGGAGATAATTTTTCATATGTTTTTTTTATTAGACCTCCTATTTTTTCTTTTAATTTTGAAATTTCATTATCATTATTTTCAGATTTTTCTCCCACTAAATCAAGACCAGTAAGCTCTTTAACCTTGCCTTCCAAATCTGCAATGTGTTTTTCAAAATTTAAAAACTGCATAGTGATAGTCCCCTAAAATTATTATATTAATAACAAAATATTTATAAAACTTTATATTACCTTATAAACCCTGAATATTTTTAAACAACTATAGATTATAATATTTTTTTTGACAACGGGTGCATATCTAAAGCTCTACGACGCGTATCATCAGCAATATGAGTATATATTTGTACAGTTGATATATCCGTATGCCCTAACATTTCCTGTAAAACTCTTAAATCTGCCCCTCCTGCTAGCATATGAGTAGCAAATGCATGCCTTAAACTATGTGGAGATATTTTTTTATCATCTAAACCGGCTTTTGAAGCAGTAATTTTCAAAAGTTGTGAAAACCTTCTAGCCGTTAGATATCCTTTATCGCTGGAAGAAGGAAACATCCATGGGGAAAACAAATTGTTTTTAATAAAAAAGTTTCTAATTGATAAGTATTCCTTCATAGCTTTCATAGCAATTTTTCCTACTGGAACCAGTCTCTCTTTATCTCCCTTTCCTCTAACTAACAAATAAGATTTTTCTAGGTTTATTGATTGTAGAAGCAAGCTAACCAGCTCTTCTACCCTTACTCCTGTTGAATACATAAGCTCTACTAAAGCAAGTAATCTAATTTTTTTCGGATTTTCATAAGGCTTAATAGAATTAATTAACCTTTCTATATCAGAAATGCTTAACACATATGGAAGAATTAGATGCCTTCTGGGCGCTCTAAAATCACTTATTGGGTTTTCCTTTATGAATTCATCAATAACTAAAAACTTATAAAACTCCTTTATTGAAGAAATTTTTCTTAAATAGCTGTTTCTTGAAAGATTCTGATCATTTAAATAAGCTAACCATCCTGAAATATGTGTTCTTTTAATAGTTAAAACCGAAAGATGGTATTTTTTATGTATAAAACTTACAAAAATTTTTGTATCACTGAGATAAGCTCTTCTAGTATTTGGTGAAGACATTTTTTCAGCTATCATCATTTCGTCGAAGAGTTGAATCAGGTTGTAATCTTTATTCATAATTTACTGGGTTGCAGCTATTGCTGCTTCAACCGCGATTGCTCTGGCATCATCTTCAAGTTCTATTTTTCTTAGTGCTCTAATCACTGCATTCAAGCTAACTAGGCCAGATTTAGAGGGGCCATCAGAGCCTAGCATAATTAAACTTATAGCAACAACCTCTGCCACTCTCCGTTTTTTCGCAGCATCTATTAATTGGTAACGTAGTGCACTAGAAGGAATACTTTCTTCTGTGTGTGTATATTCTGGATTTACTAGATTTTTCCATGAACCCTCTGCGATCTCTATCCCCATAGCACTAAGTAAAACTAGTAACCGACTTGCCCTATGTTGTTTCTCCATGTGGCTTAAAGTATCAGGCAAACCTGACCAAACATCCGTAGCCTGAGAACTAATAAAGGGACTAGGAAGAGGTTGACCAGAAACTGCAATCAAGGGAAGTAATCTCAATAAACTACCAGACGCTTCAAAATCTAAATCAGCCGTTTTTCCGAGTAAAGCAAGCCACTCGGAAGCTAATTTATAATTACCTCCTGCCATTGCAGCTCTAGCAGCTGAGTCAGCAAACCATATCAAATCAGATCTGGGTTTTAAAGTCGCTAAAATAGGTATAATTGCCGATGCATATGTTGCAAACAAGTCCTCTTCGTCTGATCTATCTAACAATAGTCTTAAAAACCTTGCTCTTTCTATATATGAAGTTGCTCTCATAGAAGCCTGATACAATAGAGTTCTTGCCATATAGCCCTCCATATTTTTACTTTCTGTAGCTGCTCGAGTAAAAATATTTTCTGCAAAACTATATTCAGCACAAAGTTGACCTAAAAAACTACTTTCCAAGGCACCTGCCGCCACAGCTTGTTCTGCCAATAAAATTCTCAATTTCCAAGGATGAGAAGGGGTCAATGCTACTACTCTTTTTCCGGAAGGACTTAATTTAAACCTTTGTTTGTCTAGTAACTCACCTGGAAGTACAGCTACTAGTATTTGGAAATATGTGCTTTCTAAATTACTTTCTTCAGGAGGAGCATAACCATCTGCCAAAGAATATATTAATGAAGAAAAAACATCTTCACTTTCTAATTCAGCCATTAATAATTCAAGACTTAATAAAGCTGCATCTCTTTTTCCCTCTATTAACTGGCATATTACTAGAATTTTTCTCCAATGTAGCTCTTCGGTACGCCTTGCTAAATTAATTACTTCTGAACAAACTTGCTTTGTTTCTCCAGACAATAATCTAGCACTAATAGCTTCTTTTGCTAATGTATCCACCATATCTGCGGGATGGACTGTTTCACTTAATTTCAAAAGTTCTTTTCCTGCTCCTAAACGAGCTAATTTAGAAAATCTTAAAGAAAGAAATGTTGCCTCCTTATTTTCTAACTCTATAGGCTTTCCATCAGGCCCAATTACAGAAAGTTCCTTTGTGGATGATACTAAAGGTCTGGCTGCGCGACTTAGCAACAATCTTTTTGCTAAACTACGCATCGCAGCAGATGGAGCATTAACAGGTAAAAGTTCTATGAGAATTTTTGCAAAATTAGCATCTGTTCCATTCCACATGTCCCATCCTAGACTACCATCTTCTTCTGACAATATTCCTGTCCAGCCGGCACTAATTTTGGGTAACTCAGTAATGGCTATGTTATCTACGGTATCAATGACTTTATCACTATAATTATTTGTCTCATTATCAGTGTCTTCCAATTCTACATCTGGAATAATATTTTTTGGAGTGCCTGTGGTCTCAAATTCACTTTCCTGAGAAAAAGATTGAATAGTAAAAAAAATGCACAATAAAATTATTACCTTTGTAAGCAAAAGCTTTTGATTATAAATACTCATTTTCTATAACCTTTTCTATAATTTGTGGGTGCACGGGAAGTCCTTTTATCATAAATGTTACGGAAATCCCTACAATACTAATAGCTATTAAGAAAAATAAGATTTTTAAAAATTTACCCATATTAACCCATTCCTAATAAAATATTATGCATTAATCTAATTATTCTAACTTTAAAGCATATATTGAACATTTGCTTTTTAATACTATCTTATTTTTCTAATTTACATCTTTACAGCTAGATGAGATATTAAATAAATTAAACGACAGTGTTTAAAAATAACATGATTCAGTCATTAAATAAAATAATTCATAATCCATTAAGTCTTAAAAAGAAAGAGTTTATAAATAATAAACTTAAAGATAAACCAATAATCCTCGTAGGAATGCCAGGTTCTGGAAAAACAGCTATAGGTAAAATTATGGCAAAGAAGTTAAATAGAATCTTTTATGACTCAGACCAGATCATTGAGGGAAGGTTTGGCCATACTATAAGCGAAATATTTGAAAAAATGGGTGAAAAAAAATTTAGAGAAATTGAGTACGAAGAATTATTAAAAATTAAAAATGGTAATTTTGTAATTGCTACAGGAGGAGGAGCTTATATATATCCTAAAAGCCATTACCTAATTAACAAATATGGTTTTACTATTTGGATAAAAGCCAGCCAAAAAATTATTGTACAAAGAACTATAAATAATAAAAATAGACCATTACTCCAAGGATCAGGTATAATTACTAAAGTAAAAGTTTTATTAAGAGAAAGAAACCCAATATATTCCAAGGCTAAACTTACTGTATTTGCGACTAAAGAAAATAAAATTAAAATGCTGAATAATGTTATTTACGCTATCTCAAAAAATCTAAATGATAATAAAAATGGTTAAAACCGTAAAAACTTGCTTTAATCACACAAATTATAAAATATATATTGGTAAAAACATTTTGGAAAAAATAGATTTTTATCATAAAAGTCTATTTCAAAATAGGCCAAAATTGATAACCTATGATAAAAATTTATATCAAACTTCCACTTTTAATATTCTACTGAAGCAATTTGGAAATAAAACCAAAACTATTCCTATAAAGCCTGGAGAAGAAAGCAAATCAATAAAAAGCTTGGAAAAACTCTATAATAACTTACTCTCAGCCGGAATAGATCGAGATTCAGTTATTTATGCATTAGGGGGAGGAGTGATAGGAGACCTAGTAGGATTTGCAGCTGCAACTATACTGAGAGGTGTAGACTATGTCCAAATCCCTACTACTCTTCTTTCACAAATTGACTCTTCCGTGGGAGGTAAAACTGCCATAAACAATCAGTATGGAAAAAATCTTATAGGTTCTTTTTATCAACCCAAACTGGTCATCATAGATATTGATACATTATCGAGTCTTTCTCAAAGACAAATGAAAACAGGCTATGCCGAAATGGTTAAGTACGCTATCATCAATGACCTGAATTTTTTCAAGTGGCTTGAAAAAAATGGGAAGCACGTTTTAAATAAAGAAGACAAATGCCTAGAAAAATCTATTCATCAATGTGTATCTTCTAAAGTAAATATAGTTTCTAAAGATGAAAAAGACAAAAATGAGAGAGCTCTTTTAAACCTAGGGCATACATTTGCACATGCATTTGAAAAAAATTCTAATTATAGCAATATGACTCATGGAGAAGCAGTATCTGTAGGGTTACTTTTAGCTTCTAAACTCTCAAATAAGCTAAAATATTGTGATCTAGAAGATACTATTAGAATTGAAGAGCATTTAGGTCAACTTCAATTGCCGACAAAAATTCAAAACTTATTTCCAAAAAACATAAGAGCGAATGATATTATTGCATCTATGAAACTAGATAAAAAAAATTATGGTAATATCATAAGGTTCATATTAATAAAGGGTATAGGAAAGGCATTTATTTGTGATAAAGTAAAAGAAAAAGATCTGAAAGAATTTCTTATTGAGAATGGAGCAATTTAAATACTATAAAATGAATCTTGACAAACTTAGTAAACTAATTTTTCAAATAACAATCTACGAAATAAAATGGTAATAGAAATAATTATTATAGTTCTTTTACTTATAGTTTCTGCTTTTTTTTCCTCATCAGAGACTGCTATAACTAGGGTTTCTGATTCAGAAATACGTAAAAAAGCAGAAGATGGAAATTTTAAAGCCATTAGAACAAAAAATCTTTTGGAAAATAGAGAGAAGGTAATTGGAGCACTTTTATTAGGTAACAATGCTGTCAACATTTTGGCTTCTGCAATTGCTACTAGCATTTTGATTGTTCCTTTTGGAGACGTGGGAATTTTCTACGCAACAATACTAATGACTATTCTAATATTTATTTTTTCAGAAGTGCTGCCTAAAACTTATGCCATAAGAAAATCGGAAAAACTAACCTTATACTCTACTCCATATATAAAATTTATTACTATGATTCTAGCTCCTATAAATATCATGGTTCAAATCTTAGTTAGTTCCATACTAAATTTTGCTGGGGGAGAAAAAAATAGAAGTGATTGGAGACAAAATTTAAGGGGTGCAATAATTTTAGCTAATGATCAAGGAGAAGTTAGGAAAAGAGACAGGAAGATGCTTGAAGGAATCTTAGATCTAAATGATTTAAGCGTAGAAGAAATTATGACTCATAGAAAAAATATAGAAAGTCTTAATATTTCTCAAGAAAACCAGACTCTATCCAACCTTGCTATAAAAAGTCATTTTAGCAGAATTCCTATATGGAAAAACAATCCTGACAACATTATTGGAATTCTACACATTAAAGATTTAATTAGAGCTATTACGATTTCCAAAAACTTTGAAATAGAAAAAATTATGCAGAAACCTTTATTTATTCCTGAAACCACCTCTCTTTCAATTCAATTAAATCAATTTAGACAGTCTTCTACACCGATGGCCTTAGTAGTGGATGAGTACGGTGTACTTCAAGGTTTGATAACTCTAGAAGATATTTTAGAAGAAATTGTTGGAGAAATTTTCGATGAATTTGACAAACCTTCTTCTCAACCTTCTGAATTAAATGACGGAAGTGTTTTAGTTGATGGCACTATGACCGTAAGAGATTTCAATCGTTTTATGGACTGGAAGATTCCCGATGATGAAGCCTCAACCCTTGCAGGCTTGGTTATAGAAAAAGCGCAAAAACTTCCTCAAAAAGGACAAATATTGAGTATTAAAGACTATAAGTTTAAAGTAATAAGTAGAAGCAAAACCAGAATTTCTAAATTGTCAATAGTAAAAAAACTTAATAACTAAAATGTTTATAGAGTTAATTTCAATTATTTTTCCAGTCATAATAATTATAGGCATAGGATATATCTGGAACAATATTGGTAATAATTTAAATCAAAAAGAAATTATAAAATTCATTGCCTGGATTGGAGCTCCTTGCCTAGTATTTAATTCTCTTATAAATCTTGATTCCTCTTTTTCTGTAGTAAAAAATGTTATTATAGCGGCAATACTTATGATTGTAGGCATGTTATTATTTTCATATATAGTACTTAAAATATTGAATTTAAATTTTAGAACATATGTTAATCCCATAACTTTCGTTAATAGTGGCAACTTAGGAATAACTCTGTGCTTATTCGCTTTTGGTAATATAGGATTAGAGATATCTATTATTTATTTTGCAGTAGTTTCTATAGCAAATTTTACACTAGGTGTGTCCATATGGTCAGGAGAATGGTCGCCAAAAATTTTGCTGAAAAGTCCTATACTTTTTGCCGCTATGGCCGTTATATTTTTTAACGTAATTAACATTCCTATTCCTAAAATGGCCATGAATACAATATCTTTGTTATCTGGAGCCACTATCCCTCTTCTCCTATTTAGCATGGGAATATCTATTGCAAATATAAAATTTGATATAAGTTTTAAACTTATTTTTTTAATTTTATTGAGAACCACATTTGCTTTGTTTCTAGCTTACTCTGTCACAGTTATTTTAGATCTAGATGGGGTTTCGCAAAAAATTATATTGTTACAGGCAGTTTTACCTGCAGCGTTATTTAACTTTTTATTTTCGTCAGAATATTCTATTTCCCCACCTGAAGTAGCAAATTATATTATGCTATCAACTATAATTTCAATATTAACTATTTCTATATTCTTATTCATCATCATATAGGTAATTTACAAGGAGAATACAATGCCACTTACGAGAGCAAAAAATAGGAAAGCTATTCATAACAGAAACGTACATTGTTCCGGATACTTAAGAGAGGACAATCTCTGGGATATTGAGGGCCACTTAATTGACACAAAAACCTATGACTTTGAAACTTGGTCAAGAGGAGAAGTAAAAGCTGGTACCCCTGTACATGATATGAGCATAAGAATTACATTAGATGACAACCTAAAAATTCATGACATTGAACTAGATATGTCAGCTAACCCCTATCAATCTTGTCCTGCAGTCATACCTAATTTTAACAAACTAAAAGGCATAGAAATTACTAAAGGCTTTAAGAAAAAAATAAGAGAGGTAGTCGGAGGAATAAAAGGATGCACACACATGGTAGAGTTGCTTTCTCCCATAGCTACTACTGCTTTTCAAACTATTTATTCCTACAAGAATAAGAAACAAAAAGGTGCGGCACCTAAATTAATAAATTCTTGCTATAGTTGGAGTGAGAAAGGCGAAGTGATAAAAAAGGAATACCCTGATTATTATAAAAAATAGCTTAAGGAGTATCTAAACTCATAGTAAGAGCGTGCAAACCTGACTTAAACTCTTCAGCTAGCAAATTTTGCACCATTCTTTCTCTTTCTATTCTAGTTTTACCGGAAAACTGGTGGCTCTTTATTATAATCTTAAAATGGCTTTCCCCTCCTTTGGGAGCACTATTATGTCCTTCGTGAAGTGCACTTTCATCAATAATACTAATATATTGAGGAGAAAGAAATTTAATAATTACTTGCTCTATACGATTTTTTCGTTCACTTTTAGTCATTTACAATCTACCCTATAAATAATAAAAAAAATACATATAAATCACGTACTTGCTAATGAAATATACTAGAAAACATAAAGATAGATTCCAATTCATATCATTACAAGAAGAAAACAGATTGCAGTTGATTAAATATTGTGAATGGCAAGATTGTAATAAAGAAGGGGAGTACAGAGCACCAAGAAAAAGAAATTTTTTAAGAGATTTTCATTGGTTTTGTCTAGAACATGTAAGAATGTACAATAATAAGTGGGATTATTTTTCTGGCTGTTCTCAAAATGAAATAGAGAAAGAGATTAAAGAGGACACAACATGGCATAGACCAACTTGGCCAATGGGAATATATAATGGTACTTTTTATGTTAAAGATGATAATTATAAAATTTTTAACGACAAAAGTTTTAAAGATTCAAATGAAACCAACACTGATAATGAAAATGAAAATGAAAAAAAAATCTCAGATGCTTATATTACCCTAGGAGTTAATAATGATGCTTTCTTGCCTGAAATCAAAAGAAGATATAAAACATTGGTCAAAATATATCATCCTGATAAAAACCAAAATGAAGAAAATACATCTGATAAATTAATTAAAATAAACACTGCATACTCTATCCTCTTAGAAATATTAAGCTGATAAAATTTGAACAATTATATATCTTGAAAGAATAATATGACCGAAAATAAAAATACTCATAATCTACCAGATACTACTATTGATGCAAAAAAAGCATTTGATATAGATGTTGACTTGAAAGTACCTGCTTATACTGAACCCGACGAATACGTACCAATCATTGATAAAAATTATTATTTTGATAAAGATACGACACTCTCTATTTTGGCAGGTTTCAAACATAACAGAAGAGTACTTATTCAGGGATACCACGGTACAGGTAAATCAACACATATAGAACAAATTGCGGCCCGTTTAAACTGGCGTTGTGTTAGAGTTAATTTAGACAGTCATATTAGCAGAATAGATTTGATAGGAAGAGACGCCATTGTTTTACAAGAGGAAAAACAAGTGACAACTTTTAAAGAAGGAATATTACCCTGGGCTATTCAATCTCCTACAGCATTAGTATTTGATGAATATGATGCAGGAAGACCAGACGTTATGTTTGTAATACAAAGAATTTTAGAAAGCGATGGAAAATTGACATTATTAGATCAAAGTAAAGTCATCACTCCACATAAATCTTTTAGATTATTTGCAACCACAAATACTGTGGGGCTAGGAGATACCTCAGGAATATATCATGGAACTCAACAAATCAACCATGGGCAGATGGACAGATGGAATATTGTCTCTTCTTTAAATTATTTAGATGAAGAAATTGAAGTAAAAATCGTTATTCTTCAGATTAATTTAGATACATCTAATGTTTTAAATCAAGATGAAATCTACAAAATGGTCAGATTAGCTAATTTATCAAGAAATAGCTTTAAAAATGGAGATCTATCCACCGTTATGTCTCCAAGAACAGTAATAACATGGGCAGAAAACGCCCTAATATTTAAAGATATAATGTATGCCTTTAAAGTAACATTCTTAAATAAATGCGATGAAACAGAGCGTTCTACCTTAAGTGAATATTATCAACGCTGCTTTGGAAAAGAATTTCCAAAAGAATGGTTAAGTTTTATATATGAAAAAGATAGTAACAATAATGAAACTGAAATATGAGTAAAAAAAATACAATAAAAGTATTTAAAAAATCAATATCATCTACTGTTCGTGCAATCTCAGAAAACAAAAATATTGATGTACACTACGGTCCATCAACTAAAAAACAAAAAAACAATCAAATAACATTACCCTTACCAAGCCTTAAATTTTCTGAAAGTGAAAAAATAGAGATTAGGGGAAATGCTGATAGTAGTGCTCTTAAAATAAAATATCATAATGAATTAATCCATAAATCAAAAGTCATAAACTCTGCAGTAAGTAAGAAAATTTTTGATTCAATAGAAGTAGCAAGATACGAATCTATCGGGATAAATAAATTTCCTGGTATTTTAAAAAATATTGAAAAAATAATGGAATCTAAATATGACTCTAAAAATCTAAAAAATATTTTTGAAAAAAAAGATATAGATTTAGAAGATGCTGTTCAACTCATTATCCAAGAACACTTTACCGGTAAAATACTATCTAAAAAATTAAATAAAATTATTAGTATATGGCGCCAAGATATAGGACCAATCATAAAAGAAAACTTAAACTTGTTAATAGACAATTTAAATAAACAAAAAGATTTTTCCGATTTATCATTATTACTTGCAGAAAAATTACAATCTATGGATATAGAGTCCAATACAGAAAACGATGGAAATGGTGAAATGGAAGATGGTAGTTTGGAAGAAGATCAAAAAAACTCAGAAAATTCTGATGAAATCAATCAAGATACTGGTTTTGAGTCAGAAGATGGAAATTCGGATGTATCAGAAGAATCAGATAATAGCTTAACTGAATCAGAAAACAACGAAGGCGAAAATAATGAAAATATAAACCCAATATATGAACCTCCTAAAGAAAATATAAAAAATTTTTACTATACGGCCTTTACTAAAAAGTTTGATGAAATAATAGCAGCATCCGAACTATGTGATATAGATGAGCTCATAAGATTGAGAAATAACCTAGATAAACAGCTAGAAAATATGGATAATATTATTTCCAGACTAGCCAACAGGTTGCAAAGAAAGCTAATGGCTCAACAAAAACGCTGGTGGGAATTTAATCTTGAGGAGGGAATATTAGATTCAGCGAGACTCAGCAGAGTGATATTGAATCCTGAACAACCCTTATCATATAAAATGGAAATAGAATCAGAATTTAAGGATACGGTAGTTAGTTTGCTTATAGATAACTCTGGCTCTATGAGAGGAAGACCAATAACAGTAGCGGCATTAAGCGCAGATATCTTGGCAAGAACCCTAGAAAGATGCGGAGTTAAGGTAGAGATTTTAGGCTTTACTACTCGATCTTGGAAAGGAGGTAAAGCAAGAGATGAATGGATAAAAAGTGGAAGACCGCCTGAGCCAGGGAGATTGAATGAAATAAGACATATTGTTTACAAAAGTGCTAATGACCCTTGGAGAAGAGCAAGATTGAATCTAGGATTAATGCTTAGAGAAGGCATTTTAAAAGAAAACATAGACGGAGAGGCTATTGAGTGGGCTCATAATAGGTTATTGCAACGTGTGGAACACAGAAAAATTTTAATGGTTATTTCAGATGGAGCCCCAGTTGATGATTCAACTTTAAGCACTAATACAGGAAGCTACCTAGATAAGCACCTTCGAGAAGTAATAAAAAAAATAGAAGACCAATCTAGAATTGAATTGCTAGCTATAGGTATTGGCCATGATGTTACTAGGTACTACAAACAAGCTCTTACGATAGTAGAAGTAGACCAACTAGGAGGAGCAATAACAAATCAATTAGCTATGCTATTTGACCCTATAAAAGCATCACAAAAGACAGCTTAATTTGTCAAGATTAATTTTTAATAGACAATTTCTTTAAAATTAGCTTTTTATATTGAATAGCTGAGGAAGAAAGATCCGAATCAGAGGCTACTTCCAAAAACTTATCTATACCTCCTTTTTTTTCAACTGTTCTGAGTGCATTAGAACACACTTTGAAACGCATAGATTTCCCTAGTATTTCACTATAAAGTGAAGCACTCTGAAGATTGGGCAAAAAACGTCTTCTAGTTCTATTATTGGCATGACTAACATTATTTCCCGCCATGACTTTTTTACCACTCAACTCGCATACTCTTGACATAAACCTTCCTTTAAAATATTTCTTTCAAATCTGATAGATTAACAACATGAATCAGTCAAGAAAGTTTTTCAATTTAATTATTTATTTTTTACAGGTCTTTGCTCTATCAAGCCTAAAACCCTCCTTGCTGCATCCATAATATTTGTTCCAGGACCAAAGATAGCATTAACACCGAATTTTTCTAATTTTTCATAATCTTCAAAGGGAATAACTCCCCCAGCTATAACTAGAACATTATTATTGCCATTAGCTCTAATCTGATCAATCATCTGTGGAATAAGCTTTAAATGACCTCCTGCTAAACTTGATGCACCCACTACATCTGGTAAAAAAGATTTCACCAATTTTGCTGCTTCTCCTGGAGTTTGAAATAAAGGTCCAACCTTAGTTTCAAATCCCAAATCTTTATATGCACTTGCAACTACATTTGCTCCTCTATCATGGCCATCTTGTCCCAATTTTACTATTAGTAGCCTAGGTTTTTTATTTAACTTTTTAGTATAATCAGCAATTGCATTTTTAACATATATAAAATTCTCTTCCCTACTTAGCTCTCTTCCATAAATACCTTTAACTCCAGTATATGAAGAAGAAAACCTTCCAAAAACTTTTTCTAATGCCAAACTTATTTCTCCCACTGTTGCCCTTTCTCTTGCTGCCAATATAGAAAGTTCTAAAAGATTAGAATTATTATCCTTAGCACCAATTGTTAATCTATTAAGTGCTTTTTCCACTTCAGTTTTATCCCTATGTTTCTTTAACTCAATCAAAGACGCGATCTGTTGATTTCTAACTTTTTCATTATCTACTTTTAAAATTTTAAATTCTTTTTCTGAAGAAAATTTATATTTATTTACTCCTACCACTACTTGTTTAGAAGAATCTATTGCGGCTTGTCTTTTCGCTGCAGACTCTTCTATCATTTTTTTAGGAATACCCTTCTCTACAGCTTTTGTCATTCCACCAACAGCCTCAATCTTATTAATCAAACTCTCTGCTGCCACAATTAACCTACCTGTAAGAGCTTCTATATAATAGGAGCCTCCTAGAGGATCTACAGTTTTAGTCATTCCTGTTTCTTCCTTTAGAATTAATTGTGTATTCCTAGCAATCCTTGCAGAAAATTTTGTAGGTAATGCTACTGCTTCATCATAGGCATTGGTATGTAAAGATTGGGTTCCTCCTAAAATTGCAGCCATAGCTTCCACTGTAGTTCTTACAATATTATTGTATGGATCTTGTTGTGTAAGAGAAACCCCAGAGGTTTGACAGTGAGTTCTTAATATTAATGATTTACTATTATTTGGATTAAATTGCTTTTTTATAAATTTTGCCCATAACCATCTCGCCGCTCGTAATTTTGCGATTTCCATAAAAAAATTCATACCTATAGCAAAGAAAAAAGATAATCTAGGAGCAAAAACGTCAATATCTAGTCCTGAATTGGTGGCAGCTTTAACATATTCTAATCCATCTGCAAGAGTGAAAGCGAGCTCTTGTACATTATTAGCACCCGCCTCTTGCATATGATACCCACTTATAGATATTGAATTAAATAAAGGCATTTTCTTGGTAGTATACTTAATTATATCTGAAACTATCCTCATAGATGAAGTCGGAGGATATATATAGGTATTTCTTACCATAAATTCTTTCAAAATATCATTTTGTATTGTTCCTTTTAATTGAGCTTGGCTTACACCTTGTTCTTCAGCAGTTACAATAAAATTAGCTAGAACAGGTAATACCGCCCCATTCATGGTCATTGATACTGACATCTTATCTAATGGAATACCTTTAAATAAAATCTTCATATCTTCTACAGAATCTATGGCAACTCCCGACATTCCAACATCTCCCATAACACGAGGATGATCACTGTCATAACCTCTATGAGTTGCAAGATCAAACGCAACAGATAAGCCCATCTGCCCCTCTTTTAAATTACGTTTATAAAAAAGATTAGACTCCTTAGCTGTAGAAAAACCCGAGTATTGCCTTATTGTCCAAGGTCTTCCGGAATACATAGTAGCCTTAGGTCCTCTTAGATAAGGATCTATTCCAGGCATTGTATTTAAATGTTCTAAGTTAGATAAATCTTTATCAGTATAAAGTGGCTGAATTTCTATTCCCTCCGGCGTAGTCCAAACTAAAGAGCCTACATCCTTTCCTTGTAATTCTTTTTTTGCTAACTCTGTCCATTCTTTGAGAGAACGAGAAGGAAATTTAACCATCACTATCCTAACTTATATAAAAGTATATTATTAAATTGCTATAAAAATTTTAGTTATCGGTCTTATCCACCCAAGGAACTTTAACAAATGGAATACCATCTTCTTCTAAATCTTCAGCCTCTTCATCACTAGTAACTCCCCTGATAGCCCTTTCTTCACTCGTTCCTAAATATATAGATCTTGCTTCTTCTGCAAAACGATCTCCTACATCTTCTGAATTTTTTTCTATTTGATTCCTCAGAGTTCTAAGTTTAGTGTACAGTTCGGCCTCTCTAACTTTAACTGGCTTGTTATTATTAGATTTTTTCTTTCTAGCTTTTTTTATGGCAGGCGCCATTAATGCTCTATCAACATCAGTATCACCGCAAATAGGACAAGAAATTAAACTATCGTTTGCCTGCTGCTCAAATTCACTGGAACTAGGAAACCATCCTTCAAAAACATGGTCATATTTGCATTTAAGATCATACTTGATCAATATATACAGCTCCTAACTAATTTATTCATATACTATTTGAAAAGTTATATAATACTTGTTTTTAAATGTATAAACAAAAAAATAATTAAAAAACCATATATAGCTGAAAGAAAAAATTAATAATGACAACTCAAATTAATTTTGAACCATCTCCTTGGATAGTCAAAAATCTAAAAAATATTAGCAAAAATTGCAATATTTTAGATCTAGCGTGTGGTTATGGAAGACATTCAATTTATGCCAAAAAAATTGGACTTAATGTAACCGCGGCAGATATAGACTATGAAAAATTATTCTATTTAAAAAACGTTCACAATATTACGGTTTTAAGATTAGACATAGAAAAAAAATTTAATTGGCCATTTAAAAAAAATATATTTGATGCCGTAATGGTCACTAATTATTTATATAGACCAATATTTAAAAAAATTTTTCATAGTATCAAATCAAAAGGATTTTTATTATATGAGACTTTCTCAGAAGAAAATATAAAATTTGGGCCACCCAAAAATACTAATTATTTATTAAAATCTGGAGAATTACTGAACCTCGCTAATAAAAACAGAATGACTATCATAGAATATGAAGAAATTATAACCCAAAAGAAGAAGCCTAAAGCAATTCAAAGAATATTTGCAAAAATAAAATAAGCTTCATGTTGCAAAAATGCTCTTAGTTTTTGAAGATATGTTTACATCTATATCTGCATAGATAATTTCTTTTAACCCACTATTTTGGTCTATTATTTTACCCCATGGATCTACTACCATAGAATGACCCCATGTATATCTATTTCCATAATGGTTTCCTACTTGAGCCGGCGCTAGAATCCAAACGGAGTTTTCTATGGCCCGTGCTCTCAATAATACTTCCCAATGTGCTTCACCAGTAGTTTTAGTGAATGCTGAAGGAACAGTAATTATATTTGCTCCTTTACTGCATAATGTTTTATAAAGTTCTGGAAATCTTAAATCAAAACATATTGAAAGCCCAATTTTTCCAAATTCTGTTTTAACAATTGAGACAATTTTACCTGGAAGATAACGGTCAGATTCTCTATAAAATTCATTTTTGGAGATTTCCGCGTCAAACATATTAATTTTATTGTACCTAGCAACAACTTTTCCTTCTCTATTTATTAACAAAGACCTATTTTGCATCTTGCTCTTATCCCCATTGTCAGGAAAAACTGCTATGGAGCCGAGTAAAACATAAATATTATTTTCCTTTGCCGATGCAATAGCAGCTTCTAAGGCAGGATGCTCTTTTTCCAAGCAAGCATATTTTTGAATAATCTTGCCTGGACCTAGACACGAGCAGTTTTCTGGAAAAAGAACCATATCTGCATCATTCAAAGAAGCAGCTTTAACCGAGTCCACAATTTTTTCTATATTAAGATTAATTTCGGGCAATGACGTCATTTGGACTAATGCTACTTTCATGCACTTGTCTCTCTATTGAGCATTCTATCTAATTTTTTTTTCTTTACAAGTTTGTATAATTCATCAAATCCTCCTATATGTAATTTTCCAAAAAATATCTGAGGCACTGAAGTTTTACCACCACTTAGTTTAATCATCTCATTTTTTTTTCGTTTATCTACACCAATATTTATCTCTTCATAAAGTATATTTTTACTATCCAATAACTCTTTTGCCATTAAACAATAACCACATAAATCTCCGGTATATATTGTTACATTTTTCAATTAGTTTCTCCCAATTGAACAGTTGCTTCCAACAAAAGTGCTAAAATATTTATATTATATGATAAAATACAAATATGAACATTAATAATTCTATACCCAGCATATTTGAGACTGTAAAAACAAGATCAAACATTTTATCTTTAAATGATAAAAATCATTTTTTTGATAAAAATAAATTGATTATCAATACTTCTAGATCCCTATCAGAGAGAATCTCTGAAATAAACAATCACTTTGGGATAGCTATTGAAATAAATGCAAGAAGTGACAAAACGCTAAGTATAATAAAAAAAACAAAAAATATTGATGAAGTAGTATCATCATCTTTATTCAAGAGAGAAACAAAAAGTGTTTTACATATTATAGCTGAAGAAGAATTTATTCCAATTCAACATAATTCAACGGATCTAATTTATACTGTATTTGGCTTAGACTATATAAATGATCTGCCAGGAACTTTATCACAAATTCATGATGCTCTAAAAAAAGATGGAATGTTTGTTGCCGCATTTTTGGGAGAAGGAACTCTTCTACCACTTGCTGATAGCTTCGCTATCGCGGATGAAAAAATACTAGGAGGGGTTCATCCTAGAATCCATCCTTTTTTCGAAATAAAAACTTTAGCTAATCTCATGCATCGTTTGGGTTTTAAAGATATAGTTGCTGATCAAGAGAAAATAAACAAAAAATATTTAAATCTTAAAGATTTACTTTTTGATATTCGAAGTTTTGGCATTACAAATTTAATGACAGAAAGAAGAAAACAATTCACTCCTGCTAGCGTCTTTAAGATAATAGAAAGGAATCTAAAAAAACAATCTTCAATTAAGCCTTATTTTTTTATGCCTTTTAATATTTTATTTGTGAGCTGCTGGAAGTAAAGAATACAGGCTTTTAAGAAAGAATTTCTCTGAGAGGATCAATTAAAGATTTGTCAGCTTCCAACATATCAATTTCTATTAGTTCCTGTTTATTATAGAAATTAATTTTTTGATTTTCTTTCAACAGAAAATTCCCTTTCCATTTCTTGCAGATATAGACAAGCATTAATAAATTAAAACTTGGATAGGTATAACTAACAAAAGTTAAAGGCAATAAATCATTAATTTTAATATTGATACCTAATTCTTCAAATAATTCTCTGCACAAAGCTCTTTCCGGAGTTTCATTTGTTTTTATTTTTCCCCCAGGTAATTCCCATAAAAATGGCATACTCTTATTTGCTGGCCTTCGCTGAAAAAGTATTTTTTTATCCTTTATTAAAGCTGCTGCAACTACTATTAACAATGTATTTTTTTTACTCATATTTTTTATGTTTTTTAAAGTGAATCATTTTATCCTATAGTAATTAGAAGAATTTGATCAATGCTGAAAAATATTTAC
>PTKJ01000010.1 GCA_002937675.1 Alphaproteobacteria bacterium MarineAlpha9_Bin1
AATTAATCTTTATATAAAAAATATTCTACATAAAAAATTTAAAAATCAATTTATATATTTAATGATAGTTCTTTGTTTGGGCTATACCTTGAGCCAGTTTTTAAGAATTTCTGTTGGAGTTTTAGCCCCTGAGTTAATGGATACATTACACATCTCCCATGAAAATATGGGAGTTTTAGGTGGCGTCTTTTTCCTCTCCTTTGCATTCTTTCAAATACCTTCGGGAATTTTGTTAGATAGATTTGGGCCTAGAAGAGTGATGAGCATTGTTATTTTGTTTGCTTTTTTGGGTTCGGTTCTTTTTGCATTAGCAGATAATTATCATAGCTTACTAATTGCCAGGATTCTTATGGGTTTTGGTTGTTCTATTTGTCTTATGGGTTCTTTGGTTTTAATTACCAAATGGGCTCCTTCAAACTTTTCTGTACTTGCAGGGACAATACTCGGAATAGGTGGTATAGGTGGTTTATTAGCTACTACCCCTTTATCTATGTTAGCAGACACATATGGTTGGAGGTCAGCTTTTTGGATTTCAGCAATTGTAATCTCTATTATAGCTCTTTTGTATTTTATCATTATTCGTGATGATCCAAAAGTTGTTGATGATGGAGAAGAAGAAATAATGAAGGATAGCTTAAATATACTAAAAATTATTAGACAGAGGGATTTTAAGTTTATGGTTCCCATGTCTTTAATGAGCTATTCTTCTTTTGTAGTAGTGTTGGGTCTTTGGGGGGCATCATATTTGAAAGATATTCAAGGATTAAATTCTATGGAAAGAGGAAATATATTGATGTTGATGGCTCTAAGTTGGAATATTGGCTCTTTTGTATTTGGTTATTTAAATAAGTTCTTTGGAGGCTATAAACGTGTGATAATGTTTGGTTCTTGTGGAATCATTCTCTTTCTAATCATTATTTCTTTTATCCCGATATTGGATCTTAATTACTTATTTATTTTATTCAGTCTTTTTGGATTTTTTGGAGCTTTTCCCGTTGCTTTAATTGCTCATTATCAGTCTCTTCATGATAAAATACACATGGGTAAAGCCCTAACAACGGCAAATTTTTTCAATTTTGGAGGGGTTTTTTTAATACAATGGATTACAGGAAAAATTATATTTTTTATAAATGGAGGAGCATTGGTAGCTTCAAAACAATCATATGTATGTGCTTTCTTATTTGTAGCTTTTTCTCTTTTTATTGCTTTAATAATATATATGTTTTCTAATGAAAAAAAAATTACTACTGGAGAGAGTCATGAATAAAAGTATAACTTGTAAAGCAGCAGTTATATATGAAATGTCCGCTAAAAGACCATATTTTGAAACTAGGCCTTTAAAAATTCAAGACATTGAACTTGATCCTCCTGGTTTTGGTGAAGTGCTAGTCAAAGTATCTGCTGCTGGTTTATGTCATTCAGATTTATCAGTAATAAATGGGAATAGACCTAGAGTAATGCCAATTGTTTTAGGGCACGAGGGTTCTGGTGTGGTAGAGGAAGTAGGTGAAGGTGTAAAGAGTTTAGAGGTAGGTGATCACGTAGTTTTTGTATTTGTTCCATCGTGTGGATCTTGCATAGCTTGTAAGGAGGGAAGGCCTGCACTATGTGATCCTGCACTAGAGGCGGCAGGAAAAGGTACATTGTTATCAGGAGAAAAAAGGATAAAACTAAATGGAGAATATATTAATCATATGGTAGGAGTGTCTTGCTTTTCCGAGTATGCAGTAGTTTCATCTCAATCTTTAGTTAAAGTAAAAAAACAATTACCATTAGATGAAGCAGCATTATTCGGTTGCGCTGTGATTACTGGTGCTGGTGCAGTATTTAATACTGCAAATATAAGAGTTGGATCTACAGTTGCTGTTATTGGCCTTGGTGGTACAGGTCTTGCTGCAATAATGGGAGCCAAAGCAGCTGGGGCATCAAAAATAATTGGAATTGATATACTTCAAGAAAAAATGGATATAGCTAAGCAGTTAGGTGCACATGAAGTTTTCCATGCAGATGATAATTCAATCATAGATAAGGTTAGAAATTTTACTAATAATGGAGTTAATTATAGTTTCGAATGTGTTGGATCCGAAAAGGCGATGGAATTAGCTTATAAGATCTTAAAAAGAGGAGGGACTGCAGTTTCTTCTGGATTATCACATCCTGATAAAACTTTTTCTATTCAACATGTAGATATGGTTGCTGGTGAAAAAACTATTAAAGGTTCATTTTTAGGTAGTTGTGTTCCTGACAGGGATATTCCAGCATATATTGATTTATATAATTCTGGAAATTTTCCTGTAGACAGATTAATGAGTGATCATATTGCATTAGATGAAATTAATGAGGGTTTTGAAAAATTATCTGGTGGAAGCACTGTTAGACAAATTATAATGTTCAAGTAGGTTATTATGAATTCTGGAGAATTACAAGCAAGACAGGATTTAGCGGCGGCATACAGATTAGCTGATTATTTTGGGTTTTCAGAGGGTATTGATAATCATTTATCACTTTCAGTTCCTGGCAAAGAAGATAGATATTTATTAATTCCTTATGGTTTACATTGGTCTGAAGTAAAAGCAAGTTCTCTCTTGGTGGTAGATAGTGAGGGAAATAAAATTTCAGGAGAAGGTTATTTAGAACCTTCGGCTTTCTTGATTCATGGTGCCGTTCATCAGGCTAGCAAAAAAAATATTTGTGTTATGCATACGCATATGGAATCTGCATTAGCGATTACCATGATAGAAAAGGGAAGGTTATTAATGGCTGAGCAAAATGCTCTTAGGTTCTATAGAAAAATTAATTACTTGGACGATTATGAGGGGGTTGTATTAGATAAAGAGCTAGCTGAGCCAATTTCCAATTCATTAATAACTGAAGATATAGTATTTCTAGCTAACCATGGAATTATAGTAACGGGAAAAACAGTTTATGAAGCTTGGGATTCACTATATTTTCTAGAAAAAGCTTGTAGAGCTCAAATTTTAGCAATGTCACTAGGAAAGCCTATTAAAATCATAGAAGATAGAGTTGCTAAAAAAGTGGTAAAACAAATCGATGAAGAAAATAAGGGAAATTCAGCTAATTCGTATAGACATTTTGCTGCTTTGAAGCGTTTGTTAATAAACGAGGGGAATGAAGATTTTATGGATTAGTTATCTATGATGTTGGTTTAGATTTTTTTTTACTTTTAACTTGAGGTTCAACCGGCAACGAGTTGAAAGGAAAAGGTTTTTGCTCACTTCTGTAGCAAATAAAATCTAAAATTTGTGTTAAATATGATATAACTCTCCAATTTAAGTTTGCTAGTCTTGCGTTGGGGATCCCTTCTATAAGATGAAAGCCAAACTGTATAACTGCTAAAGCAAGAATTGGCCAAATAAGCAAGTATCCAATGAATCCAAATCCAAGCATAAAAAGTAATCTAACCAAGGCAGGGTTAAAATTGGCACTTTTCATCTTTAAATTCATTTTATTTTTTTTCAAGAATTGGTTTTCCTTATATTTATTGCAGAATCTTTTTAATGTTAATATTAATTCTTGAGATTATATCTTTTTTATGTATTAATAAACAGTGAAGAATATTTTTTTTTCTCGGGAGGAAATGAAATGACAAAAAAAGTAAGTAGAAGGACCTTTATACAGGGTTCTGCGACTGCTGGTGTAGTTGTAGCAGGTTCTAGTTCTGTTATTCTTAACACCAAGGAGTCATGGGCTTTAAGCACTGAAACATTAAGTGCTGATACTGCCCAATCTCTTCTTGTAATGGCAAGACATTTATATCCTCATGATTTTCTAGGTGATCAATATTATGCCGAAATAGTTTCTGGTTTGGATGAGCAGGCTAAAAATGATTCTGCTATAGCTGAAAAATTGGAAAATGGCGTAAAAGATCTTAGTAAGGTCATAGAGGGTGATAGAACTTATCATCTAGCTTTTAAAGATCAGTCTTCGGGGCTTCAACTCGAAAATCTAAACAGGATTGATGGAGATGATTTCTTTGAAACTGTAAGAGGAGCTACATTAAATGGCCTTTATGGAAATCCAAGAGTAGCAGCGATGTTTGGATTTGAAGGCTCTTCTGTTGAACATGGCGGATACATCAATCGTGGATTTGATGATATCGGCTGGTTGCCGAAATAAAGGGGGAGAGATAAAATGGCGAAGACTTTTGATAAAAATGATGACTCAGTAGTAGTTATTGTAGGTTCTGGCGCTGGCGGGGGTACGCTTGGTAATGAATTAGCACAAAAGGGTGTTAATGTTGTGTGTCTTGAAGCTGGGAAAAGATTTACCTTGGACGATATCGAAAATGATTGGAATACCATGTTTGGTAGACTCAGTTGGCTTGATGCTCGTAAAGGTACTGGTGATCTTTTAGCTGGGTTACCTTTGTGGGTATGCAAAACGGTTGGTGGAACAACTGTCCATTGGGCTGGAGCAAGCTTGCGTTTTAAGGAACATGAGTTTAAAGCAAAATCGGCTTATGGAAATATAGCTGATGCGAATCTACTAGATTGGCCTCTTGACTTGCACGAAATGGAGCGCTTTTATTCTATGGCTGAAGATAAAATGGGTACAACTGGTACTCATGGAATTCCAAGATTACCAGGAAATAATAATTTCCAAGTTATGGAATATGGAGCCAATGCCTTAGGATATAAGGAATGTCATACTGGTAATATGTCGATCAATTCAGAGCCAAGAGATGGCCGTCCTGGATGTCATCAGATAGGATTCTGTATGGCTGGTTGTGCTATAGGTGCGAAGTGGTCAATACTCTATACAGAGATTCCTAAAGCTGAAGCAACAGGTCATTTTGAATTGAGACCTGAATCTATGGTTCTTAAAATTAATCATGGAAAAGACGGTAAAGCGACCGGGGTAGTTTATGTGGATGCTGATGGTAATACGCAAGAACAAAAAGCGAGAGTGGTTGCTATAGCTGGAAATGCTGTAGAAACTCCTAGGCTTCTTCTTAACTCCGAATCTAGCATGTTTCCTGATGGAATGGCTAATTCATCTGGTCAAGTTGGTAAAAACTTTATGAGACATACGACTGCAACAGTCTATGCGACTATGCCAGGGGCCGTTTATTGGGATCGTGGAACCCAAATGGCTGGCATTATTATGGATGAGGTTCATAATAACCCTAATCGTGGTTTCGTAGGCGGGTATTATATGCAAACGCTACCTGGGTTTGGCCTTGCTTGGTATTCAGGTAATGTTGGTGGTATGTCTAAAGATTCTCCTGGAAAATGGGGAAGAAACTACACTAGAGAAGTTGTAGAAAACTATAGAAATATGGCAGGAATGTGGTTGGTAGGTGAGGATATGCCTCAAGAGAAAAATGGGGTAACTCTTCATGAATCTGAAAAAGACCAACATGGACTTGCTGTACCTATAGTAAATTTTGAAGATCATGCTAATGATGTAGCCATGAGAAACCACGCTTTCATAGCAGGAAGCAACGTATATCAAGCCGGTGGTTCTAAAAAACAGTATCAATTAGGACCTTTCCCAAGTACCCATAATATGGGAACTTGTAGGATGAGTAAAAATGCTCGTGATGGTGTATGTAATTCTACTGGAGCTACTCATGACGTTCCGAATGTATTTATTTCTGATGGTAGTCAGTTTACTACTGGGGCAGCATGTAATCCAACTCTTACAATTGTATCTTTGGCAATACGTCAAGCTGAAAATATGGCTAATATGTTGAGTCAAAACACAATTTAGTATTAGTTAATTTGCTAAATCAATAAGGGTGCTGTATTTTTTATACAGCACCCTTTTTATTTGTATTGTTTTATTATATATTTAATTGTTATTTTTAAGCTTTATTTTAAAAATACACTTTTAACTTTAAAATCTGTTAATTAGGCAGGAAGTAAAATATGCTCAAGGCTAAACCTACTGATAGGCCTCCAGTTCACAAAAATAATTATAGAAAACAGAATAAAATTAACAACTTTTCTTTTAATTTTAAGGGAAGTTTACCTAAAAAATATTTGATGATAATTATAGCCATGTTTGCTGTTTTTATTGTTTTAGCGGCATTTATAGGTCCTATGTTTGTAAATCTTAATGTATGGAAGCCTGAGATAGTATTATTACTTGAAGATCTAACAGATAAAAAAGCATCAATAGATGGGGATGTCAATTTAAGTATTTTTCCTATTCCTGAAGTAACTATAGAAGACATAAAGTTATTAGAAAAATATGAAGATGAAAATGTAGAATTTCTAACACTCGAAAAAATTAGAGCTAAGCTTACTATATGGCCTTTGTTGAGAAGAAAAATAGTTATTGAGAAAGTTGAGTTGGATGGATTTAAACTCATATTACAAGATAGTGAGGATGGAACTCCCAATTGGTCTTCTAATTTTCAAAATGATAATCAGTTGGATAATACAAATTTAAATGAAAATTCAGTAAAATATTCTAAAGAAAATGAAAAATTATCAGATTCCAATAATATTTCATTTGCCGATGTAGACATAAAAGAATATCAATTTTCTAACGGTTTAATAGTTATAAAAAATAATATGGCCTCATTAAACTTAGGGATAGAGAAATTATCTATTCTTCCTACAGATCAAAATAATAATTTTTTAGTGGGAATTTTAAATATTTATGGGCAGGAAATAAATTTTAATTCAAATTTTACAAATTCCGAGGAAAATAAATATTTTTGGGATGGTTATGCTTCTTTTAGACATGATGATTTGAATTTTAATATGGATTTATCTATCGAATATAAGGAACTATATCCTCACATAATAGGACAATTTACAAGCAGTTCCGATAATTTAAAAAATTTTTTTGATGCTCTAGATATTAAATCTATTTTAGGCCTAGATATGGAATTACCCATGAAAGCTCAGGGTAAGTTAGATTTGTCGGTCAGTGAAGACAAATTGATCTATGAATTTGAGGATTTATCTTTAGGTTTAGGTGCTACTATTTTGACAGGTACTATAAATGGACATGGTGGATTGAATCCTAGAGTTGATATTGCATTATCTTCAAATTCTATAGATCTAGACACGAGCAAATTTAGTTTTTCAAATTATTTATTATCTTTAAAAGAAGAAGATAATAATAAGAATGATGATTCATTAAAGGATACTGAATTAGCTTATTGGAAAAAATTGGATGGGTCCTTAACCCTCAGTGTAGGTACAGCTAAATTATATGACTATCCAATTCGAGATATTATTTTAGATTTAAATAAAGATGCTAAGGATTTTGTGGTTAAAAAAGCTTCGGCTGTTTTTCCAGGAAATACTAAAGTAAAATTAAACGGAAATTTTGGAACTCAATTTGAAGTTTTTGAAGGAAACCTAACATTTGATACTCAAGATTTTAGATCCTATGCCAATTGGGCCTCATTTAATAAGGTAGATTATTTACCACAAAATAGATTTAGAACTATAAATTTTAATAGTAATATTGCTTTCCGGCCAGGTGCTGCAACTTTTGTCGGCATAGAAGGAAAATTTGATAATACTAATTTTACTGGAGAAATGAGATTTAGATGGGGAAAAGAAAATAATATTTCTTCAACACTAATGTTTGACTCTATAAACTTTGATATTTATAAAAACTATCCCCTTGATGATGAGAAAAATTCCCCACAGCTAGATATTACTTTAAAAGATAAAAACAAAAGTTTTAATTTTCACGAAGTTTTTGGGAACGAAACTGATTTCAACTTAAATGTTTTTATAAGGAATGCAATTTTCCATGGAAAAAAAATTAACGGATTAAAATTTTTAGGAAGTATAAGCAAAGATCTTATAAAAATAGAAAATATTTCGGTCGACAATCTACAAGGATTAAGCTTATTAGCAAAAGGAGAAGTCAAAATGTCTAATCCTACTCCTAATTTTGATATTGAATTACAAATAAATTCTGATTCAAGGAACTTGGCCAATTTTTTGGAGTTTCCTGAGAAAACAAAACATATTCTTTCTGGAAAATTTATTAGTAATTTTAGATTAGATGGAGAAATTTCTGATTTTAAAACAGAAATAAATGCAGAAATTGCTGATTTAAACATAAGCTATTCAGGAAATGTAAATTTAATTAATTTTAAAGTCTCAAAACTTGAAGGTGCTATAAGTTTAGAGCATCAAAATGTAGGTAAATTTTTTGCAGAAAAATTTGGGGTTAAAGGAGACGTTTACGCAGGTGTTGGTAAATTTAATACTAGAATATATTATAGTGATAAAGATACTTTAGAGCTTAAGGATATTGTATTTATGAGTGATAATATTGAATATAAAGGAAATTCAAAAACAACCTACGACAATAATGGACTTAATTTCCAATCTAACATCAATGGGAATTACATGGACATGAGTGATCTACTAACATTTTTAAAATATTTTAATATCACTAACTTTTTATATGAAAAAAATGGAGTAAAAAATAATTTATTAGGGAATTTGAGAATACAATTAGATAATTTTTCTGTCTACGATATGGAGCTTAAATCGGTAAAGCTTTATTCAAAATTTAATTCAGAAAACGTAGAAATAAATAGTTTTGATGGGGAGATATATAATGGTTTATTTTCTATAAATAGTTCTATAACTAGGACTGAAAACATCAATCTATATTCGAATTTTTCTCTAAAAGGAGTTGATATTTCCATTTTAAACAAAGATATTTTTGGTTGGGAGTTTATAGATGGAAAACTTTCTGTAGATATAGAATTAGAATCAGAAATAAAAGATATAAATAAACCCAGTAAAAATTTTCAAGGTAAAGGTAAATTTGAAATAAGAGGTGCAAATATTAACGGCTTTGACCCAAATATAATAAAAAATGTAAATTATACTTATTCAAAAAAGGAAATAGATCAAATTATTAAAAATTCTTATTTAAATAATGTAAGCTCTATAAAAAATATTTCTGGTACTGTTAAAATTAAAAATAGTAAAATTCTTTTTGAAAAAATTTCTCTTTATTTCGATCAAGTAAATGCAGAATTGACGGGGAATGTCGATTTGATTAATAAAAACTCAGAAATAGCTCTGAATTTTAACATGGAAGAGGAGAAGGGAATTAAAATTGGCCTGATATATTCTGGAAATTGGGATAAAATTAAAAAAAGTGTTCTTATTAATAGAGTAATTAAAGAAGAGACTATTGCTGAAAAACAATTACCCTTAGAAGAAAATTTGGACAACATTATAGACGTTATTAATGATGAATCGAAGGGGCTAGAAATTAAAAAATCAAATATTGAAAATAAAAATATAGAAGATAACACTGATGATGAAAGTCTAACAAATGTTGTTAAGAAGAGTGAAGATAGTATAGATAAAATTATTAGTAATATGGAATTTCCGAGACTACTAAAGACAAAAACACTCTCTAATTTATCATATTTTAAATACGATAAAAGCATCGCTCCAGTTTCTAATGATATTATCAAACCCAAGAAGCCTTCTCAAGAAGACTTATTAGACAATGTTTTAGATAGTATATTAAAATAAAAATATGTGACTCGTATTTATAGTATGCAATGCTTAACGTTGCATAGACTGAATATTTATGTAGTATGCCAGATTAGATTATTTCTTTTTTGACAGGAGCTAAAAATGATTGAATTGTTTACTGCTGCTACTCCAAATGGATACAAGGTTTCGATCGCTTTAGAAGAATTAGAAGTTGATTATAAAGTTAGAAAAATTGATTTTAACAAGGGTGAGCAGAGAGAAGATTGGTTTCTTAAAATAAATCCCAATGGAAGAATCCCTGCAATTATTGACCATGAAGCTGGAGGATTAAGGGTATTTGAAAGTGGGGCGATTTTAATTTATTTAGCTGAAAAGTATGGCCGCTTAATTCCTTCTGACGAAAAAGAAAGAGTAGAATGTTTATGTTGGTTAATGTTTCAGATGGGAGGAATAGGTCCTATGCAAGGACAAGCTAATGTATTTGGTAAATATTTTGATGAAAAAATACCTAGTGCTATTAGTAGATATAGAAATGAGTGTAGAAGGTTATACTCTGTCTTAGATACTCATTTAAAAGGAAAAGAGTGGATATGTAATGAGTTTTCTATTGCAGATATAGCTAACTGGGCCTGGATAAGAAGTTATAAATGGTCGGAATTAGATATATCAGGTTTAGCCAATTTAAGATTATGGATGGATAGAATGGTTGAGAGGCCAGCATGTTTAAAGGGTTGCACAATTCCTCCAAGACAAGAGGCAAGTAAACAAATACAATCAGCAAAAAGTATTATTCAAAAATAATTTATTTTACTGTCCAATATTAAATTCTTCGAAAAAGTCATTGCCTTTGTTATCAATTACTATAAAGGCTGGAAAGTTTACTACTTCAATTTTCCATATTGCTTCCATACCTAGTTCCGGAAATTTAATGCAGTCTACTGTTTTAATGTTGTTTTGTGCCAGTATTGCACCAGGACCTCCAATGGAACCAAGGTAAAATCCGTTATATTTTTTGCAAGAATCTTTAACTATCTTAGACCTATTTCCTTTGGCTAACATTATCCTAGAAGCGCCATGTTTCTGAAACATTTCTACATAGCCATCCATTCTTCCAGCTGTAGTAGGACCAAACGAGCCTGTCTGCATTCCCTTTGGAGTTTTAGCGGGCCCTGCATAATATATAGGGAAATTTTTAAAATAATCAGGTAATTTTCCATTTTTAGTCAAATAATCCTTCATTTTTCCGTGAGCTATATCCCTTGCAACTATCATTGGTCCATTTAAAATAATCTTAGTTTTAATGGGATGTTTAGAAAGGATATTACATATTTCATCTACTGATAGATTTAAATCAATATTTACCTCTGATTTAGAAAGGTTTTCAATTTTAATATTAGGCAAGTATTTAGAAGGATTTCTTTCCAAGTTTTCTAAAAAAACTCCTTGAGCATTAATTTTTGCTCGAGCTTGCCTATCAGCTCCACAACTTACTCCAATACTAATTGGCAGGCTGGCTCCATGACGAGGTAGTCTAATTACCCTAACGTCATGACAAAAATATGTTCCTCCAAACTGTGCACCTATCCCAATTTTTTTTGTGAACTCAAATATGATATTTTCACTTTCAATATCTCTAAAAGCGCGTCCCTTGACATTACCTGAAAGAGGTAAGTTATCTAAATATTTACAAGTAGCGAGCTTTAGAGTTTTCATATTTAATTCTGCAGAGGTTCCTCCTACTACTACAGCTAAATGATAAGGGGGACATGCTGCTGTTCCAATTTGTTTTATAAAGGGTCCTATATAATCTAGTAAGGATTGAGTCCTGATTACAGAGGGAGTAGCTTGATAGAAAAAAGATTTGTTGGCTGATCCACCTCCTTTGGCAATAAATAAGAAGTTATATTCATTTCCTGATGTAGATAATATATCTATTTGGGCTGGCAAATTAGTTTTAGTATTCACTTCTTCATACATAGAAATAGGGGCTAATTGGCTATATCTTAAATTGCTTTCTTTGAATGCTTTCCATATTCCTTTAGATATATACTTTTCATCATCATAACCGGTCCAGACTAATGCCCCTTTTTCTGCTAGCACAATTGCTGTTCCAGTGTCTTGACACATAGGAAGAATTCCTCCTGCAGCGACATTGGCATTTTTAAGCAGAGTTAATGCAACATACTTATCGTTCGTAGATGCCTTTGGGTCGTCAAAAATTTTAGAAAGTTGCTTTAAGTGATCTTTTCGCAGAAAATGAGAAATATCGTAAAATGCTTCTTTGGATAAAAATTCTAAACTCTTTTTGGGAATATTAATAAATTTTTCTTTTTTAAATTTAGAAATTTTTATTTCTTCGGTTGGTAATTCTCTATATTCTGTTCTGTCTTCACCATATTGAAATAATTCTTCATAAACGAATTTACTCAATTTTCTTATCCTTTTTTAATACCTTAAATATAAGATATTTAAAAGCTCCGTAGGTAAAGCTGTTATAATCTATCGACGATTCTTTTATCTGATCTTTGTTTTTATTGAATTCCATTTTGTTTTAAGTTCGTATCATTATCATAGTTAATATCAATTTATAACAATAAATTTAATATTATTCAAAAGTTTAAAGGCAATAGTAAGTTTTTATAGTGCGGGATAAAATAAATTATCCCGCACCAAGATAGTTCTGTTGCCAGGATATCACTTCCCCGCCTTCACTGTGTGACGAGCAAAGGACTTTACACTGTGATTACTATTGCTGACTAGGCAGCAATAGCCATCTCACGACTATTGTCGTTTGCAGTTATAATTTTGTTCCGTTACGTCGGAACCGTTCCGAGCAAAAGAAAATATCTTTCAATATCTGTCGATCCTATTTCACCCCCTTGTTTGTATATTTGGTGGAGGTGCCGGGTACTGCCCCCGGGTCCATAATATTTATTAAACATCTCGTTTATTGCTATATCTGAGATAAACTCAGCAATATAAGTATAATGAAATGGGAAGAATAATTAAAGGCTTTAGTAAAATATGTGGATATGTTTGCAAAAATAATTATTATTTACTATTAATCAATATAATTTATTAGGTTTTTTTTGTGATTGATTTGATATGAAAAATATTAAAAATTTAACTTCTAAAAAAGTTTTATGTTCAGATCAAATTGATGCAATTTCGGAGCAGAAAGCAAAAACCTCCAAAACTTTTAGGCCTGTTGTCAAAGGGATAGAAGAAATATTATTTGAGGCATTTCCTTTATTAGATCATGGCTTTATTCGAGTTATTGACTATATGGGTGATGATCAGGCCGTTGTCCAAGCAGCGAGAGTTTCTTATGGTAAAGGAACTAGAAGAGTAAGTGAAGATAGGGGTCTTATTAGATACCTAATGAGGCATAGACATTCAACTCCTTTTGAAATGTGTGAAATAAAATTACACGTAAAATTACCAATATTTGTTGCTCGTCAGTGGATAAGGCATAGAACTGCCAGTATAAATGAATACTCAGCAAGATATTCAGTTTTGGATAAAGAATTTTATATTCCAAATGAAAAAGATTTAGCGGTTCAGTCATATTCTAATAAACAAGGAAGAGGAGCAATTTTGTCAAAAAATCAGTCGATAGAAGCTTTGAGAATGTTAAAAGCGGATGCTGAAAAGTCTTATCAAACATATGAATATCTTTTAAATGAGACTAATGACGGAAAAGTAATAGATGAAAATAAAGATGGACTTGCCAGGGAACTGGCTAGAATTAATCTCACTCTCAATACGTATACGCAATGGTATTGGAAGACAAATTTGCATAATTTAATGAATTTTATACATTTGAGAGCAGATGAGCATGCCCAATATGAAATTAGGGTCTATGCTAAGACTATTGCAGAAATTATGAAAGCTTGGGTTCCTCTTACTTCTGAAGCTTTTGATAGTTATAGGTCAGGATCTGTTGAGTTATCTGCAGAAGCATTCAAAATTATAAAATTAATGATTTCAGGAAAAAAAGTTAATCAAAAAGAGAGTGGTCTTAGTTTAAGAGAATGGAATGAGTTAATGGATATAATTAGTTAAAATAATTACTCTATTTTTATTAATGGTTCTTAATCTAATTTATTCTTATCTAAAAAATTTATAGTTTTTTGAGTTATTTCTTCAAAATATTTACTAATTTTAATATCACTCAAAGTGGATATGGGCTTTCCTTCATCAGATTTTATTCTTATATCAATGTCCAATGGTATTTTTCCTAAAAAAGGAACTTTAAGCTCATTGGCAACTAGTTGAGCCCCTCCGCTATCAAATATCTCTTGTTTTGTATTACAATGTGGACACAAATAAAAACTCATGTTTTCAATTATGCCAATTATTGGAACTTCAACTTTTTTGAACATGTTTAAACCTTTTTTTGCATCTATTAATGCTATCTCCTGTGGAGTGGAAACTATTATTGCACCGGAAATATTTACTTTCTGGCTTATTGTTAGTTGAGCATCTCCTGTTCCGGGGGGCATATCTACTAATAAAACATCCAATTCTCCCCAATCTACATCTTTAAGTAATTGTGTTAATGCAGTTTGAACCATGGGGCCTCTCCAAATTATAGGTTGGTCTTCATCTATTAGAAGTCCAATGGACATGCACTTTATTCCAGACTTAACTATAGTATTTATTTTTCCATCTTTATTCTTAGAGGGCTTTAAGTGGGAAATTCCGAGCATTTTATGTTGAGAGGGCCCATATATATCAGCATCAAGAATTCCTACTTTAAGATTACTTTTAGACATAGATATAGCTAAATTATTTGTTATTGTTGATTTTCCTACTCCACCCTTTCCTGAAGCTATAACTATAATATTTTTTATCCCTTCAAGTTCTATTTTTCTTAACTGAGGTTTGGATGTGTTACTATCCTTTTTTAAGTTTTCTGAAGTAAATACTATATTTATATTCTTGGTTCTATCTATTTTTAATAAATTACTATTACACAGTTTCTTAATTTCTTCGTAGTCACTGGGTTGTTTGTTCTTAATATCTAATATAACTGTTATAAGATTTTTTTGGATACCAATATCATATAAGGTTCCACTCTTCACTATATCCACATCTGAATTAAGATCAGTAATATTTTTTAATACGTTAATGATTTTTTTTTCTAAAGAAGTTTTGTTCATATTTCTGATCCTTATAATAAATAACTAAAATTATTATATACTTGAAACTTATAGTTAATAGACAAATATTATTAATTAGTTAAGTATGAGTTAATAATTAATTTGATTACGATGTTGATTGCTTATGAGTATAGGATTAGTATTCAACCTACCAGTTATTTAACTTAATATTTAAAGGAATTATAATATGCCTTGGAAAGATAATGAAGGAGGACCTTGGGGTTCAAAAGGAGGGGCAAGTGGAGGCCCTAAATCGAATAACGGAGGAAACCCTTGGGGAAGCACAGGTGGTGGAACAGGTGGTGGAAATTTTGATGATATTATTAAAAATGCTCAAAACAAAGTTAAATCCATTCTTCCTGGAGGTAAAAAAGGCTTTATTCTAATAGCAATTGTTGTTTTTGCATTATGGATGGTTAGTGGCTTTTATACGGTAGGTCCAGAAGAACAAGGTGTAGTTTTAAGGTTTGGAAAATATATTGAGACTAGTCAACCAGGTTTAAATTATCATTTACCAGCACCCATCGAAAAAGTTACAGTGGTTGTAGTTACAACTACTAGAAATATTGAAGTTGGTTTTAGGAAGGGTGTGGATAGAGGTGGACAATCTTTAATGAGGAATATAGATGATGAATCCTTAATGTTAACTGGAGATGAAAATATAGTAGACGTAAACTTTGTTGTTCAATGGTATGTGGGTGATGCTGCAGATTTTTTGTTTAATGTTAGAAGTCCTGAAAGAAATATTAAAGACGGAGCAGAAAGTGTAATGAGAGAAATTATGGGCAGAACTAATATTGAGTTCGCCTTGTCAGAAGGAAGAGAACAAATTAGGCAAGAAGGTCAAGAAATGCTTCAAGAGATGTTAGATTCTTATAATGCAGGAGTTCTGATTTCATCACTTTTAATGCAGCGCGTGGACCCACCTCAGACTGTAATAGACGATTATAGAGATGTTCAAAGAGCAAGAGCTGATAAGGAAAGGTTTATCAACGAAGCCGAAGCATATGCCAATAGAATAGTACCTGAAGCTAGAGGAGAGGCTTCCAAATTAATAGCAGAATCAGAGGGTTATAAAGCACAAGTTATTGCAAGAGCAGATGGAGCTGCTCAGAGATTTATATCTGTATATAATGAATATGTTAATGCAAAGGAAGTAACTAAAAAGAGAATCTATTTGGAGACTATGGAAGAAGTTATGAAGAATACCGAAAAAATTATCATTGATGATGCTTCAGGAAGAGGAGTGATACCTTATTTACCACTTCCAGAGCTTAAAAAAAGAAGCTCAAGCAATCAATCTGGAGAAGTTAGATGAGGGCTAGAACAATCTCAATTCTTGTTATAATAGTTGCTGTATTTTTTGTAATAAATGCAAGCTATTTTTATGTTGATCAACGACTCCAAGCTATAGTTTTACAATTTGGAGAACCAATCAGAGTCATCAAAGAACCTGGTATACAATTTAAAATTCCTTTCGTACAGAATGTGGAATTTTTTGATAAAAGATTGCTATTATTTGATAATCCAGTAGAAGAAATTATCAGTGCTGACAAGAAAAGATTAATTGTGGATAGTTTTGCAAGATACAAAATAGAAGATCCACTGCGCTATTTTCAAACCATTAGATTTGAGTCTACATTAACGAATAGGCTAGGTTCCATAATAAATGATAGTCTTAGGCAGGTTTTGGGAAGAGTGCCGCTTAAATCAGTGATTTCAGAAAAAAGAAGTGTGTTACTAGACGAAGTTGCTATTTTGGTTTCTGCTGCAGCAAAAGATTTTGGACTTCAAATAGAGGATGTTCGAATTAGACGTGCTGATTTGCCTACAGCTAACTCCGACGCTATTTTTAGGAGAATGCAAACTGAGAGGCAACAAGAAGCTTCACAATATAGAGCAGAAGGGGAAGAACAATCTAGAATATTAAAAGCACAGGCAGAAAAGGAGAAGACTATATTACTTGCTGATGCGGAAAGAACTAGTGATATTCTTAGAGGTGAAGGGGATGGGGAAAAAAATAAAATTTTAGGAGAAGCGTTTAGTAAAGATCCTGAATTTTTTTCTTTTTACAGATCTATGCAAGCTTATATAAACGCAATAAGTGCCGAGGATACTACAATGATATTGTCACCTGATTCAACTTTTTTTGAATATTTTGATAAAATTGATGCACCCGATAATTAAGATTAATAAAAATATTTATGAATTTTAGTTTTAGTTTACCTAGCTTTCTAATATTTTCTTTAGCTCTTATATTAATATTTGAGGGAATTTTGTACACTGCGTTTCCATCTACAGTGAAAAAAGTACTTGAATCTTTTGTCAACTATCGTAAGGAAAAGATTAGATTCTTAGGCTTATGCTTTTTAGTAATAGGTTTAATGATTATTTATATTTTAATAAAATATGTGATTTAAATAATCTATTTTACTTTTTTAAACGTAGAATATATTTTTAATAGAGAGGTAAATTATGAAAAAGTCAGTAAATGCAATAGGAAGTATTTTCATTTTTGTCGTGTTTCTTTTTGTTTCACCCAGTTATTCGGATAACTACCCACCTGATTTTTCTGATTTAGCTGCTGCTTTATCTCCATCAGTTGTAAATATTTCTACAACTCTATCTGCTCAACCCAATGCCCCAGGAATACCTCAATTTCCTCCTGGCTCTCCTTTTGAAGATTTTTTTAGAGATTTTTTTGAAAAAAGAGGTGGAGAGAGACCACGCAGGGAAAGCAGGCCACAGCAAGCTATGGGATCAGGATTCATAATTGGTTCTGAAGGTCTTATTGTTACTAACAATCATGTTATAGAGGGAGCGATTAATATAACCGTCATTTTACACGATAATCGTTCTTTTAAGGCTTCTATTATAGGAAAAGATAAAAAGACAGATCTTGCTTTGTTAAAAATTGAAGTTGATGATGAACTTCCTGCCATTGAATGGGGAGATTCAGATAATGCAAAAGTAGGGAATTGGGTCTTAGCTATTGGTAATCCATTTGGTCTCGTAAATACGGTTACTGCAGGAATTATATCAGCTAGAGCTAGAGATATTAATGCGGGTCCTTTCGATGATTTTATACAAACTGATGCTCCAATCAATCGTGGTAACTCAGGGGGTCCTTTATTTAATTTAAGTGGCAAAGTTATAGGAATCAACACAGCAATATATTCTCCATCTGGAGGGAGTGTGGGTATAGGGTTCTCTATTCCTTCTAATTTAGCACGAATTGTAATTTTTCAGTTAAAAGAATATGGTAAAACTAGAAGAGGATGGTTAGGTGTAAAAATTCAAACTGTTACGGATGATATTGCATCGAGTCTTGGTTTGGAGAAAACTATGGGTGCATTAGTTTCCTCAGTTATTTCTGATAGTCCAGCCATGCAATCAGGAATGAAAGCCGGTGACGTAATAATAAAGTTTGATGGAAAAGAAGTTAATGAAATGAGAAATTTGCCTAAGATAGTTGCAGCAACAAATATAGATAAACCAGTAGAAGTAGAGGTTTGGAGAAATGGTCGATCAAAGAGATTGAAAGTAGTAGTAGGGGAAATGGAAGAAACAGCAGAGCAGAATTTAACTTTAGAAAGTGATCAAGACAAATTAAATAACTTTGGAGAGCCAATTAAAATTGCTGAGCTAGGTCTTACTTTATCTAATCTTACAAATGATCTAAGAAATAAATTTAATATACCTGAAAACCTTAAAGGTGTTCTGATTGTTGATGTAGAGAATGGTTCTGATGGTGATTTTAAAGGTATTTTACCTGGCGATATTATTATGGAGATTGCACAAAATAAAGTTTATAATATATCTGATGTTAAAATGAGAGTCTTAGACGAGATAAAAGCTTCGAGAAATTTTGTTTTGTTATTGGTAAATCGTAAAGGCAATCTATCATTTATTGCACTAAAGCTAGAAAATAAATAAGTTGATATTTATTTGAAATTTATAATGGTATTTTGCTAATTGAATGAATTTTTAAAAACCATTAACAATTCTCCAATTATAATTATAGCTGGACCTACTGCTTCAGGAAAATCTGAGTTTGCTATTGATTTAGCAAAAGAAGTTTCAGGTACTATAATAAACTTTGATAGTATGCAGGTTTATAAAGAACTAAAAATTTTAAGTGCCAGGCCAAACAGACATTATTGTAAAATAATTCCGCATAAATTATATGGTTTCTTAGATGCAGATTTTCCGTGTTCAGCATTATATTGGAGGGACATGGCATTGATAAAAATAAAAGAATCTTTATTTAAAGGTAGAACACCAATATTAGTTGGTGGAACAGGTTTATATATTAAATCTTTGCTTGATGGAATAGATGGTGTTCCAAAATCACTACCAGAATATAGGATAAAGGCTGAAAAAATTTTTAAAGAAGAAGGAAGTAAAAAATTTTATGATATTGTTAAATCAGTTGATCCTTCAATTGCGGATCGTATATCTGCAAATGATAAACAAAGACTCATAAGAAACTATAGCATTTGGATTCAGACTGGAAAAACACTTTATGATTGGCAAAATCAAGCAAATTCTAATAAAAAATTTTTTAAAAATTTTATAAAAGTTAGATTATATCCAGATAGAAAAATAATAAGAGGTGTTATATCTGAAAGGTTTTATAAAATGGTTGCAGATGGTGCTGTAGATGAGGTTCAAGCTCTTAAAGGAAAAGATTTGAGTCTTCCTATTATGAAAGCTCATGGTGTTAGAGAACTTTTAGCTTTTAGCTCAGGCGGTATTTCATTTGAAGAAGCGGCATCAAAAACTATAACTAATATTAGACAATATGCCAAAAGACAAGATACATGGTTTAATAATAAGTATATCGCAGATTATAAAATAACTAATTACCGAACTAATTTAAACCTTCATATCAAGAAAATATTGAATTTATATGATAAATTGTATTAATTAGGTTTATATATTAGTTTTAATGTAATTTAATGCGTTTTTTAATATTTTAGATTTTATATGTATTTGGAATAAAAATGAACAGTAATGGTGCAGAAATTGTTCTTAAGACACTGGTTAACCTCAATGTTGAAGTTATTTTTGGTTATCCCGGAGGTGCTGTATTACCTTTGTATGATGCGATATTCAAGCAAAACAGAATAAGGCATATATTGGTAAGACATGAACAGGCAGCCGTTCATATGGCTGAGGGATATGCTAGATCTACAGGAAAAGTAGGTGTTGTATTAGTTACTTCAGGACCTGGGGCTACTAATACTGTGACTGGTTTAACAGATGCCTTTATGGATAGTATTCCGGTTTTATGTATCACCGGTCAAGTGCCTACTCATCTTATAGGAACAGATGCATTTCAAGAGGCCGATACCGTAGGAATTACTTCTTCATGTACAAAACATAATTATTTAGTAAAAGACATTACGGAACTTGAAGAAACTCTCTTGGAAGCTTTTTATGTATCTAAATCCGGGAGACCAGGGCCTGTCGTTGTGGACCTTCCAAAAGATGTCCAAAATGATCATGCAAATTATAACTCTTTAAAAATCAAAAGACCTGCTTCATATAGACCATTAAAACGACCTAATATTGGAAAAATTAAAGAATTAACAGAAGTTATACTGAACTCAAAAAAGCCAATAATTTATTCGGGTGGAGGTGTGATTAATTCTGGCATAAAAGCTTCATTAGCTCTTAGAAAATTAGTGGATTTCCTTAATGTTCCAGTAACGACTACAATTATGGGTCTAGGTTCTATTCAAGCATCAAATCCGAATTTTTTAGGAATGCTAGGTATGCATGGAACTTATGAGGCTAATATGGCTATGTATGATTGTGACTTAATGATATGCATAGGTGCAAGATTTGATGATAGAGTAACTGGAAAAATAGATTCTTTTTCTCCTAAATCTAAAAAAATACACATAGATATAGATCCTTCGTCTATTAATAAGAATGTCAAAGTAGACTTTCCATTAATAGGAGATGCTGGAGTAATTATGAGTCTTCTTTTAATGGATTTAAAATCTTCTAAAATTAAGATCAATAAAGAACATCTTAGGAGATGGTGGAGAAGAATTGAGCAATGGAGAAAAAAAGATAGTTTATCTTTTGTAGATTCATCAAACACAATTAAACCCCAAAGAGTATTAAAAGAACTTAATTCTGCTATTAAGGATAAAGATGCATATATAACGACAGAAGTAGGGCAGCACCAAATGTGGGCTGCTCAATTTATAGAATTTGATAAACCTAATCATTGGATGACTTCAGGTGGTCTTGGAACTATGGGTTATGGGTTTCCTGCTGCTATAGGAGTTCAAGTAGCTCACCCTAAAAAAACCGTTATATGTATTGCAGGAGAAGCGTCTTTCTTAATGAATATCCAAGAACTCTCGACTTTAAAACAACTCAATATTCCGGTAAAAGTATTTATTTTAAATAATCAATATCTTGGGATGGTTAGACAGTGGCAGCAGATTTTTCATGGTGCTCGTTATGCAGAATCATACTCGGCTTCCTTACCAGATTTTTGCAAATTAGCGTCTTCTTTTGGTATTAAAGGAATTCAAATAAAAAATCCTAAGGATATCAAAAAATCTATTCAAGAAATGTTAGAATATGATGGACCCGTAGTTGTTGATGTTTGTGTAGAGAAATTAGAAAATGTTTATCCCATGATTCCAGCTGGTGGAGCTCACAATGAAATGAAGTTTAGTGATGAAGATAGCAATATAGCTGGAACGAAAGAAGGTATGGCTTTAGTTTAAGGTTTATATATACAAATGGTTTTTTACGGAGGTTAAAAATATTGAATGATATTAGTACACATACTTTATCTGTAATAGTAGATAATAAATCCGGAGTTTTAGGACGTGTGGTCGGAATGTTTACTTCTCGTGGGTATAATATTGATAGCTTGACAGTTGCAGAAGTAGATGAAGATAGAAGTCTATCTAGAATTACACTTATGGTGACTGTAACATCCATGGTTGTTGATCAAATAAAAGCACAATTAGAAAGGATAGTGCCTGTTAGAAAAGTATTAGATCTCAATGATATCGGGGACTTTGTAAATAGAGAATTAATATTAGTTAAGGTTAAAGCTAAAGGAGAGCGCAGGGTTGAATCTTTGAGGGTGGCAGATATATTTCGTGCAAGAGTTATTGACAGTTCGGGGCAATCCTTTATTTTTGAGCTTACAGGTTCTGCTGAAAAGTTAGATGCCTTTATCAATTTGATGAAACCCTTGGGTCTGGTTGAGGTATCGAGAACAGGAGCAGTAGCAATATTACGTGGAGCTAAGGCTCTATATAATTAATGTATTTATAAGTTTAAGTAACTAGGAAAGAGGTTTTTTCATGAGAGTTTATTATGATAGAGATTGTGATGTAAATTTAATTAAATCAAAAAATGTAGCTGTAATAGGTTATGGAAGTCAAGGGCATGCACATGCTACTAATATGAAAGATAGTGGAGTTGGAAATGTAAGAGTTGCTCTTAAGGAAAATTCATCTTCTATTCAGAAAGCAAAAGCTGCTGGATTTAAAGTTATGACGGTGAGTGAAGCAGCTAAATGGGCGGATGTTATGATGATGGCTGCACCAGATGAGCTTCAATCTCAGATATGGGAGGAACATCTAGTTGAAAATATGAAAAAAAATTCTGCTTTAGGTTTTGCTCATGGATTTAATATTCATTTTGGCTTTATAGAACCTAGAGAAAATATAGATGTATTTATGCTAGCCCCTAAGGGTCCTGGGCACACCGTGAGATCTGAATATATTAGAGGTGGAGGAGTACCATCATTAGTTGCAATATTTCAAGATGCAACTAAGAATGCTTTGGATATTGGATTGTCCTATGGGTGTGCTATAGGAGGTGGGAGAGCAGGAATAATTGAGACCACTTTTAAAGAAGAATGTGAAACTGATTTATTCGGAGAGCAGGTCGTTTTATGCGGTGGGTTATCAGAGTTAATAGTTGCAGGTTTTGAAACACTTGTAGATGCGGGTTATGCACCAGAAATGGCTTATTTTGAATGTTTACATGAAGTAAAATTAATAGTGGACTTGATTTATGAAGGTGGACTGGCAAATATGAGGTATTCAATCTCAAATACGGCAGAATATGGAGATTATGTTTCTGGTAAAAGAATAATCAATAAAAACACTAGAGAAGAGATGAAACGCATTTTAGATGATATACAGTCAGGTAGATTTGCGCGAGATTGGATGCAAGAATGTAAAGTTGGTCAACCTAGCTTCAAAAGTACAAGGAGAAGAGCGTCAGAGCATAAAATAGAAGAAGTAGGAAAGAGTCTTAGGTCCATGATGCCATGGATAGAAAAACAAAAGCTGGTAGATAAAGACAAAAATTAATAATTTTTTTTTTAAATTTCTGTAAATTAATTTCTTAAATTTAGTATAAACTGCTTGATTACAGTAGATTCAGAGCGTAAGACTATTATATAGTATTGTGAAATGAGAGACCTAAAATGACTACTTTTCTGTGTTGTTATCGTTTAAAGACATTACAGCAGAGAGTTCTTGAGACTTTGCTGAGTATGCGACTGGCTATCTCAGAGTATTTTACGTGGTGGCGTGTAAATTTTCTGTAAGTAGATAGAGTGATTAAAATAAAATTTAGGAGCATATATGATGAAAAACAATAAGAAAACCAAAGCACAAGAAGAACAAAAGAATATTGAACAAATAAAAATTTTTGATACTACTTTGAGGGATGGAGAACAATCTCCCGGCTGTTCTATGAATTTAGAGGAAAAGCTGAGAATGGCTGAAGTTCTTCAAGCTTTGAATGTTGATATCATCGAAGCTGGATTTGCTATAGCTTCAAATGGAGATTTTGAATCTGTAAAAAAAATTTCGACGATTTTAGATGGTCCTATTATATGTTCCTTGTCAAGAGCTTCTCATAAGGACATAGATAGATCTGCCGAAGCTCTAAGATATGCAAAAAGAAAAAGAATTCATACCTTTATTTCTACTAGTGCACTTCATATGAAATATAAACTTCAACTAGAACCTAAAGATGTTCTAGATTTGGTTATAGATAGTGTTTCGTATGCCAGAAATAAAGTAGATGATGTTGAATGGAGCCCTGAAGATGGATCTAGAACAGAACATGATTTTTTATGTCGATGTATAGAAGAGGCAATTAAAGCGGGAGCTAGTACTGTTAATATACCCGATACAGTAGGCTATGCCATTCCAGATGAGTTTCATGATTTAATAAGTATGATCAAGAACAGAGTTCCTAATATTGATAAAGCTACCATAAGTGTTCATTGTCATAATGACTTAGGTCTTGCCGTGGCAAATTCGTTATCTGCAGTTCAGGCCGGAGCACGTCAAATTGAATGTACAATAAATGGTATAGGTGAAAGAGCAGGGAATGCATCATTAGAAGAAATAGTTATGGCAATAAAAACTAGAAAAGATTTATTTCCATTTTCCACCAATATCAAAACTGAAATAATTACTAGATCTTCAAGACTATTATCTGCTGTTACTGGTTTTTCAGTTCAACCTAATAAGGCTATAGTTGGAGCTAATGCTTTTGCTCATGAATCAGGAATTCATCAAGATGGTATGTTAAAACATTCATCTACTTATGAAATAATGACACCAGAGTCAGTAGGACTAAATAAGTCGACGTTAGTTATGGGAAAACATTCTGGAAGACATGCTTTTAAATGTAAACTTGAAGAACTAGGATATCATGTTTTAGAAAATGAGCTTAATGATGCTTTTCAAAGATTCAAAGATCTTTGTGATAAAAAAAAGGAAGTATTTGATGAGGATATTATTGCTCTTGTTGATGATGGAATATCTGATACAGGAGAGTACATTAAATTTGTATCTTTATCATTACAATGTGGTTCTAAAGGACCAGCTAAAGCCTCATTAGTTCTCAATGTTATGGGAAATGATAAAGAGGTGAATATATCAGGAGATGGTCCAGTAGATGCCATATTTAAAGGAATTTCTACCCTTGTAACTGGTGATTATGATCTACAATTATTTGCAGTAAAAGCTGTTACTGAAGGCACTGATGCTCAAGCCGAAGTTACTGTTCGTTTAGTAGAAAATGGCAAAACTGTTAATGGACAAGCTGCTGATACTGATACTATGGTTGCTGCTGCAAGAGCATATGTTGTAGCTTTAAATAAACTAATTACTAAAAGAGAAAAAACCAGTTTATATGCAAATATGATGAGTAAGTAATAAGGACAGTCTAATGTTATCAAAATTGACCGGTTTGTGGTCTACGGATATGGCAATTGATTTGGGTACGGCTAACACTTTGGTTTATGTCAAGGGTCAAGGAATAATATTAAATGAGCCTTCAGTAGTCGCAGTTGTAAATGAAGGGGGGAAAAATAGGGTGTTAACTGTAGGGGCAGAAGCAAAAGAAATGTTGGGGAGATCTCCAGGTAATATAGAAGTGATTAGGCCGCTTCAAGATGGTGTTATAGCAGACTTTGAGGTGGCAGAAGAAATGCTTAAATACTTTATTCAAAAAGTACACAAGAGAAAAACGTTCACTTCTCCAATCGTTATAGTTTGTGTGCCTTCTGGGTCTACAGCAGTAGAGAGAAGAGCAATTCAAGAAAGTGCAGAACGTGCCGGTGCAAGACAGGCTTTTCTAATTGAAGAGCCCATGGCAGCTGCAATAGGGGCAGGACTACCAGTAACTGAGCCAAGTGGTTCTATGGTTGTAGATATAGGTGGAGGAACAACGGAGGTAGGAGTTATGTCTTTAGGAGGAATAGTGTATTCAGCATCTGTTCGAATTGGTGGAGACAAGATGGATGAAGCAATTATTGGATATTTAAGAAGACATCATAACTTACTTATAGGTTTACAAAGTGCGGAACGTTTAAAAAAACAAATTGGTACAGCATATCCTCCAGAAGAAGGTGATGGTGAAAAAATGGCAATTAAAGGAAGAGATCTCGTTAATGGTATTCCAAAGGAGTTAATATTAACGCAAAGGGATGTTTGTGATGCTATTTCTGAACCTGTTGGTTCTATTGTAGAGGCCGTCAAACGGGCATTGGAAAATTGCGCACCAGAATTAGCAGCAGATATAGTTGATAGAGGTATAATATTAACAGGTGGAGGATCTTTAATGGCTGGAATAGATACAGTTTTGAGAAAGGCTACTGGTCTTCCAGTTACTGTAGCTGAAGAGGCACTTCTTTGTGTGGTTTTAGGGACGGGAAAAGTATTAGAGTCGAGAAAACAATTACAAGATGTTTTAAGGACAACATACTAATTAAATAATGTTTGGGGATTAAAGTGGTGCGTTATAATAAATATAATGGTTTACGTACTGGTATAGGGAGTAAGAAAAAAAGTAATAAATTTGTCTCTGTAGTCTTTATATCCATATCATTACTTTTGATAATCTTTGGCGTTATGGAATCTAAAAAGAGTATATATTTTAAGACTAAAATTATAGATTATGGAAGTTTTGTAACTTATAGTTTATCTATTCCAATTAAAAAAATTTCATTATATCTTGGTAATATTGAGGAAATTTATCATATTTACAGTCAAAATAAAAAATTAAAAAATCATACTCTTAAAATTAAAATGTTGGAAAATGAGTTAACTTTACTAGAACATGAAAATAATTTATTAAAAGACGCTTTAAATATTAAAAATGATTTATATTATAACTATCAAACGGTAAAAGTTGTGGCCGGAATAAGATCGTCTTTTCTTAGAACTCTAGTTATTTTGGCAGGTAAAAAACAAAAAGTTTCTGAAGGATATACAGTAATTTCTAATAATGACCTGTTAGGGCATGTCTATGAAAGTGGTAACTTCACTTCAAGAGTTTTATTAATTACAGATATCAATTCCCGTGTTCCTGTTATTGTGGCTAATAAAAATTTCCGATTGATTCTATCAGGTAACAACTCTAATTATTTAAGCATATTAAATTTGGGCGATATTGATAAAATTAACTCTGGAGATATACTACTTACTTCTGGTGATGGTGGTCTTTATCCTCAAGGGATACCAGTAGGAGTTGTAATAAATGATGAAATTAAAAAGTTTGTAGTCAGGCCTAATGTTATTTTAAGAAGTCTTGATTATGTTCGAGTTATTAACTGGTCTCCACAACAGCTAGCTAATTTACCTATTCAGGATGTAGATAAATTACCAATTTTTTATGAATAACTCATAAGATATTAATGAATCTTTTTAATAATATTTATATTCTAAAAGCCTTTCCTTTTATAACTTCTCTCTTTTGTTTTTTATTAATGATTTTGCCCATAATGCCTAGCGGAATGGGTGAAATTACGCCAATGCTTGGTGTTATAGCATTGAGTTTTTGGATAATTTATTTAAAGAATTCTTTGCCTTTTATGTCTGTTTTTATTATAGGGTTATTTCATGATATAATGATCGGGACTTTGTTAGGGGTGGGTAGTTTGGCAGCTATAATAATTAGACTGTTTATTGTAAGAGTAGCCAGTGGTAAAAGAACTTCACTTTTAAAATCATTTTTAATTATTAGTTTAAGTTTAGTTATTTGGACGTTTATAATAGCGCTTCCAACTTTTATAAAGTCATCTTTTTCTCTTTCTTATAGCCCGATTATCTTCCAATTGCTGTCTTCAATTGTTTTCTCTCCTATAATAATGATTATTCTGTCTTTCTTTTTAGGAAAAGTAAAAAAACATTTTTAT
>PTKJ01000100.1 GCA_002937675.1 Alphaproteobacteria bacterium MarineAlpha9_Bin1
GACGTATAATACATAAAATCTCTTTAATTGTCCATTATTGTTTATTCTTTTCTTTTTTAAAAATTAGAAATATAGGTATTTTTCCTGAGGAGATAGCTTTTTTTTCATATCGTGTTTGGACCCAATCCAAAGGTTTACACAAGAAATCTTTTTTACTTTTTGCCTCCCAAACAAATTCATTTGAATTTAAAAAGTGATGAAGTATCCACGCTACATAAGAGCTACTATCAGTGGAAATTCTAATTTCTCCATCATCTTTCATTACTTTTGACATTTTAGAAATTGTTTTTTCGTTTATAAATCTTCTCTTGAAATGTTTTTTTTTATTCCAAGGGTCAGGAAATAGAATAAATATTTTAGAAATGGATTTTTCAGGTAAAATATCTACAAGTAACTCCGCATCATCCATCGTAATTCTTATTCTATTGTAATATTTTTCTTTTAAAGACGAAATCAGGTTTACAACACCATTGATGTAGGGCTCACAGCAAAAAATTCCTGTTTTGGGATTGTTTTCCAATTGCCATTTAACATGTTCACCACTTCCAAAACCCACTTCGAGAAAAAAAGTATCTGCTGTAGAGGGAAATTTTGAAAATATATCTTTATTTTTAACACTTTCTAAATTTAAGTTTAGCTTTGGAAAAATATAGTTAAATTTTTTTTTCTTCTCCTGCTTAATTGGATAGCCTTTTTTTCTTCCAAACAATCTATTACTCATTAGAATACTAATTAAATTTCTTTTAAAATTAACTTAGCTTTATCGGTTTTTTCCCATGTAAATGTTTTTTCTACTTTGGCATTTCTACCAAAATGACCATAAGAAGCTGTTGACAAATACTTGGGTAACGATAGCTCTAACATATTGTTTATGCCTCTCGGTGTTAAATCAAATACCCTATTGATAGACTTGATAAGATCACTTTCATCAATTTTTCCTGTACCATGGGTATTTACATAAATTGATACTGGTTCTGTTACTCCTATAGCATAAGCTAATTGTATAGTACAACGCTCCGCTAAACCCGCATAAACCAAATTTTTTGCTATATACCTAGCTACATATGCTCCTGATCTATCAACCTTTGTAGGATCTTTTCCTGAAAAAGCACCTCCTCCATGCGGACAAGAACCTCCATACGTATCCACTATAATTTTTCTTCCTGTTAAACCTGTATCTCCATCTGGTCCTCCAACTTCAAATCTGCCTGTAGGATTGATCAAAATTTTATCTTCCATTGGCATCCAGCCTTTTGGAAGAGAAGATTCTATAAGTGGAATAACTATTTCTGCTATTTGAGATTTACTAATATCCGGTTTATGTTGAGTTGACACAACCACATTATCACAACCTACAGGAATTTGTTCTTCATAAATTAATGTAACTTGCGATTTGGAATCAGGACCTAAACCATATACTTCCTTGTTTTTTCTTATTTTTGACAAATTTTTCAAAATTTGATGACTATATTGAATTGGTGCCGGCATTAATTCCTTTGTTTCAGTACATGCGTAGCCAAACATAATCCCTTGATCACCTGCTCCTTCAGAATTGTTCCCACTTGGATCTACCCCCGCTGCAATATCTTGAGATTGACCATGTAAAAAACAACTAAAATTAAATTTTTCCCAATGAAAATTTTTTTGATCATAGCCAATGTCTTTTACTATAGCCCTAGTGATATATTCTATTTCATCCGATGTTATTACAGGCCCTCTAACTTCTCCTGCAATTACAACTCTATTTGTAGTAACCATAGTCTCACAAGCAACCCTGACTTGATCTTTTTTATCACTTCTTTCTATATAAGCATCAACTATTCCATCAGAAATTTGATCACAAATTTTATCTGGATGCCCTTCGGAAACAGATTCTGATGTAAACAAATATTGATGATCTTTCATTATTCTGCTCCACGTTATCACTATATCCTTATTGTTTAGATACTATAGAGAAAATTAAAATGATTTTAAATATTTAATATTAAGTTCTAGAGAGTCTTGCCAAAAATAAAATTAAAATACATAAAATAAAGAATGGAAAATTTCCATAAACAGAAAAGAATGTGGGTTTTATTTTTTGGGGAATATGGCTTTCAATTACCCCTTCTCGAGAAAAATTTAATAAATATTTATACCTACCGTAAGAATCTATTACAGCAGAAATACCAGTATTTGCTGATCTTAATACAGGTAATCCTTCTTCTATGGCTCTCGCCCTTGCAGCTGACAAATGCTGCCTAGGACCAGCCGTATTGCCGTACCAAGCATCATTCGTTAAATTAATTATTACATCAGGTCTATCTCCCTGAATAACTTCCCCTGGAAAAATTATTTCATAACAAACTAGTAATGCTACAGAAGGAAATAGCTTGGGAAGTGAATAAATATTATTTTTCTTTCCAGCAGTAAAATCCATTTGGCTTCCAACTAAATTCCCTATATTAAAAAAATGTCTTAAAGGAATAAATTCTCCAAAAGGAACCAGATGTTTTTTATCATAATAATGGTATAACTCTGATTTCCTTCCTATAACAAAAATACTATTATATATGTTTGTAAGTTTATTTTTTCCTTCAACTAAATCGTATTTTCTTCTCGTCGCTCCTGAAATTAGAATATGTTGATATTCTATCCAAGAAAATAAATTTTTGTTTTTTGAGCTGTGATCTTCAAGATCAAAATCTATAGCAGACTCAGGCCATATGATTATCGTTTTTTGATTTTTATCTAGATTTTTTTTTGATAAATTAACTAATTTTTGAAAATGATCTTTACGTAAATTAATATTTAACTTTTCCTTTTGATTAATAGATGGCTGAACTATTCTAATAGATATTGAACTATCTTCATCATTAGAAAAAAATAGCAAACGTGAAGTTCCAAATAAAAATAAAAGTATTAAAGGAGTTACTAAAAATAAAGCATATTTTGGTCTAATTCCTAATAGTAGGGGAGAAAATAAAGCTAAGTAAGTTAATAAACCTAAACCATATATGCCTAACCAGGTAACACCTTGTAAAGTATAGTGAGAAAAGGACCATATATAACCTACAGAATTCCAGGGAAAACCCCCAAAAACAATACCTCTAAGATGTTCCCCTAAAGAAAGAAGAGTAGCGAAAATACAAACTAAACCTAATCTACTGGATCTAAAATGATTACCTATTAATTTAGTAACAACACAAGAAAAACTAGTAAAAAAAGAGAGTAGTAACGACAATAAAAAAACTGCAAAAAAACCTAATAAAAAGCCACCATAATTGGCCATTTCAAATGCAATCGCAATCCAGTACAATCCAATAGCAAATTTCCCTAGTCCAAACATCAGACCTAATACAAAAATTTTAGTCAGGTTATTATTTTTTTCTATCGAACATATATATAAAAAATTTAGAGCTATAACTAGAAGAGGAATAAAAATATTATTTATAAAAACTAGTCCTGCTAAACATCCTGCAAAAAATAAAAAACAGGCTTCTAAAAAAAAACTTTTTTTCCCTATTAAAATATTATTGTTATGTAAATTAATCAATTTTTATTACTTTTAGGAGATCCCATAATTTTCACCTTTTTTATTCTTCTTAAATCGGCTTCTACTATTTTAAAGGTTAATCCCGAAAAATGTTTTATTAATTCACCCACCTCGGGAACTCTTCCCGATATATGAAAAATTAATCCCCCCAAAGTATCTATTTCTATATCTAAAGAATCAGATAGTAATGAACAATCATAATATTCTTCTAACTTATGTATCGTTACTCTTGCATCCACCACGAGGGAGCCATCTGCAAACTCTCCTCTTATAAGTTCCATCTCTACATCGTGTTCGTCTTCAATCTCCCCAGTAATTTCTTCTACCATATCTTCAATAGTAATAAGGCCATCTGTTCCTCCGTGTTCATCTACTACTATTGATAAGTGAACCTTAGTACTTCTCATTTCTTGAAATAATTCAGAAATTGGTGTTGAGGGAGTAGAAATAATTACTTCTCTTATTATTTTATCTAGGGAAAAGTCATCAGTATTAAACCAAAAGGACGAAATATCCTTAACATGAACCATCCCTACTATATCATCTAAAGTACCGTTATAAACAGGTAAACGTGAATGAGCAGCTTTATTAAATCTGGAGAAGCATTCTTTAAAATCTGCATCCTTAGAAACTGCTACTATATTTGCACGAGGAACCATTGCTTCAGAGACTTCAGTAGAGGAAAACCTTAAAACATTATTAAGCATGATCCTTTCCTCATAGCCCAATCCAGCCCGTTTACCTAAAGATATCACCTCTCCTTTTGCGCTTTCTATATCCGAATCATTTCTCTTTTTTTTAAATACAAAATTAATAAAATTATTAAGTTTATTTGTAAACATCTAAGGCTTCACTAGCTCCCCTTTAGTATGCATAAGGATTGGGAATACCAACCTCTTTCAATACTTTCGTTTCTATTTTTTGCATTTTAAATTCATCTTCAACGCTTTCATGCGAATATCCTA
>PTKJ01000101.1 GCA_002937675.1 Alphaproteobacteria bacterium MarineAlpha9_Bin1
GCTGTTCTTAAAAGTGAAAAATCCTCCCCTATGGGTTTATAAAGCATTAGACCCAAAGGAAGATAGTGATTATTACTAGGGATAGTTATTGCACACATAGGTAATATATTTCCTATACTTGTGTTTCTTAAAGCTAGCATATTGTATTTGTCATAAGATTCTTCACTGCTTTCTACATCATATATTTTGGGTGGGAGTATTGGTACGGTTGGCATAAGCATAGCATCGTAAAGGTCTAGCCTTTTGTATAACTTTTTTGATAATTTTTTTTGCTTTGATTTAATTATATTAACGGATTTAATGTCCATTTCTTTGCCTCTATGCATTCGATTTAAAACATTGCTATCTATTAATTTTTCGTTGCTTTCTATTAAATGTTTCCATTGCTGCCAAGCCTCTGCAGTTACCAAAGTGCCATATTCAGAAAGTACTTCATACATTTCCTCAATTTCGGGGATCTTTTCTTCTTTAATTTTTATTCCAGAATTAGAAAGTAAAGAAAGAGCCAGTTCGCAAAATTCTTCTATTACGGGATCTAAATTATTAAACGGTGTCCCTCTAGCAATTAAAATATTTGAATTTAGAGCACTAAAGTTTTTAAAATTCTTTTCTACATTTCCCGATAAAATTGAGTATAGCATTTTAGCATCTTCTACGCTTTTTGTTAATGGTCCTACAGTGTCTAAAGATTTAGCTAGTGGTAATACTCCTTGAGTAGAAATGTGTCCAAAGGATGTTTTAAATCCAAACAATTTATTCCAAACTGCAGGAATACGAACAGAGCCTCCAGTATCGGTTCCAATTGCTGCAGCACACATACCATGTGCTAGTGCAGTAGCAGATCCGGAAGATGAGCCGCCTGGAACTCTTGGTACATCTTTCATAATTGCGTTACTTGGTGTTCCAAAATATTTGTTTGTACCCAAGCCTCCTAGAGCAAATTCAACAGTTAAAGTTTTACCAATAGGGATTAACCCTTTATTTTTTGCTTTTAAAACTGCTTGTGCGTCTTTTTTTACTTTTTCTGAATTTTTTAATAAATTAGATCCTCCTAGAGTCTGATATCCTGATATATCAAAAAGATCTTTCCAAGCTATAGGAACTCCATCAAATAAACTAAGAGCTTTTCCATTTTTTATTCTATCCTTAGATAATATTGCATTTTGAATAGCTTCTTTATTAAAAACTTTAATAAAAGGAGATAAGCCATTAAAATTTTGAATTTGATCTAGGTAGAAAGATACCAGATCTATAGGACACAGCTCTTGTTTTGATAATTTTCTTCCTATTTCTGATGCAGATAAAGATTTTATATTGTCAGGGATTTTTGTCATACTATATTACTCATGTTTTTATTATTGTAACATGAACAGGTGGATTTGGAAATTCTGTGAATAAAAGAGATATGATTTTATCAGATATAGTTATATGTGGCGGAGCACTATCAGGTTTGACTGCAGCTTTAGCACTTCAGAAATTAAATATGAAAATTTTGATTATCGATCCTTTAACTATCGAAGAAATAATAAAAAAAGATAAAAGAACTACTGCAATAGCAGCAGGACCAGGTAAATTTTATTTAGAAAAAGGAGTTTGGCAATTATTGGAAGGAAAGGCTGAGTCAATAAATAAAATAAATATTAAGGATGGGAACTCAGGATTTCAATTAGATTTTGATTACAATGAGATTAAGGAAAGTTTGAGGAGCAAGTTAGTTACTAATCTGGGATACGTTGTAGAAAATTCACATTTATTACAAAGTATTAATAATATAATAAAAAACAATGGGAAAAAAACGCCCGTAAAAAGAATAAAAGCTAAGGTTATCTCTATAGAGAAAAAAGAAGAAGATCTAGCTAAAATAAAATTAGATAATGGGAAAATAGTATTAGCTTCTTTAATTATAGCTGCAGACGGAAGAAATTCAGTTATCAGAAAAATGTCTGGGATAGAGGAAAAGAAACTAGATTATGAACAGTATGCTTTTGTTTGCCAGATACAGCATAAAAATTTTCACCAAAATATAGCTTTAGAAAAATTTTTACCAGGCGGACCTCTTGCGATTCTTCCTATGATTAAAAATGAAAAGAGTTACAGGTCTTCAATAATTTGGTCAGATAATAAAGAGGTTTCTATGGGCAGGTTCAATTCTGCACGACACGATCCAAAAAGGATAGCATACGAATTAGAGAGGCATAGTTTTGAGTGGCTAGGACGAATTGAATCATTAAGTTCAAGTGCAGTATATCCACTACAATTGATTCGCGCTAAAAATGTAGTAGCAGAGAGATTCGTGCTGATTGGTGATGCCGCTCATGGACTACACCCTATAGCGGGGCAAGGCTTTAACTTGACTATTAGAGATATAAAAATTTTTACAGAGTTATGTAAAAAAAGAGTTTTATTGGGTCTAGATATAGGAAGTGAAAAATTTCTTAAAGATTATGAAAAGATTAGGAGAGCTGATATTTTGGGTTTGGTTTTAGCTACACATAGCTTAAATAAATTGTTTAGTATAAAGAAATCTCCAATAAAATTGTTTAGAAAAGTTGGAATGTCCGCTATACAAAAATCTCCTTATATAAAAAGGATCTTTATGAAATACGCTATGGGGCTTTAAATATTTTAGTTCTTAATTTTTCTGGCTTTCTCTATAAGCATAATGGGAATTCCATTCTTAACAGGAAAAGCAAGCCCAGCCTGTTTGCTTATTAATTCAGAAGAATTCTGATTATAGACCAATTCGCTCTTAGTTACTGGGCATGCAAGAATTTTTAACAATTTTGGATCAATTTTTTTTTCTTGTTTTTTAATCGGCATAATTTAACCTCACAAATTTTAATTAATTTTAATAACTGGTCCTGCAGCCCCTATTTCAAAAAGAGAAATCATCAATTCAGCACGAGAATCAACATCTTCAGATTCTAATAATGCCTGTTTTTCTATAGAGCTAAAAGGGTATGATTGGGCAAGAGAATTTATTAATAATTCTACAGGAGCTTTGTTGATAATTGTCCAATCGGTATCTATTTTTTGAAAATCAAAGTATTTTTTCATAGGTTCCAAAAACTCTCTTTTATTTATTTTAGTTTTATTAACATCTAAATCTTTTTTAAAATCAGAATAATCCACTTCTGCTAACCTATATTTCCTTTTGGTGACTGAATGATTAAGAATTTTATATCTGCAAACACCTTTTAATTCTATAAAAAACTTATTATTCTCTACCTCAGAAAATTGAATTATTTTTCCTATACATCCTATCTCAAATAATTTATTTTTTTCTTTTGGTTGTACCATTCCTAGGATTCTGTTTGAAGTAAGACAATCCTCAGTCATATTTATGTAGCGATTTTCAAATATATGAAGTTTAAGCTGTCCCCCGGGAAGTAGAATTACTTCGGAAAGAGGAAAAACAGGAATCTTTTTAGGTAAATCTATAATATATATATGTTTTTTTTTCATTTATGAAAATAAAATATTTGATAATTTAAGCCTTACTTCAGATGCAAATAAATCATCTTCGTCATTAGCATTCAAAATTTCAATTATTTTTTTTCTAGCCTTGTCATCTTCCCATTTCCTATCTATTTTAACTATCTCTAAAAGATGTTCAACAGCTTCGTTCTTTTTTTCAATAGCTAATAAAGCATTTGCAAGACTAAATCTTGCTTTGAGATCATTAGGGTTGTTTGCAATCTTTTTTTCAAACTCATCTGGACTTCCTGCATTTTTGTTCTCTTTTAGCAATTTAAGGGATGTAACTAGGTTCTGTATTGAATTATTACTCAAAACTTCATCTTCTAGGCTGTTTATCAATTCTTCCGCTTCTTCTGGACGACCTAAATTTATTAAGCATTTCCCATAGCCAGCTACAATTCTAGGGTTATTTTCTTCAACAGACAAAAGTTTAGAAAAAAGATTTAATGCTTCATCAAAATCCTTACTTGCTAATTTTTTTTCAGCAGCTTGAATATATTCTTCAACTTGCTTTTCCTTATCTTCTCCTCCTGAACTTGTAATTACTTTATTTACGAATTCTTTAACTTCATTTTCTGGTAAGGCACCGGAAAAACCGTCAATCGGCTGCCCCTGAAAAAAGGCATAAACTGTAGGAACAGATTGAATTTTGAGTTGTTGTGCTAGTTCTTTGTTTTTATCAATATCAATTTTAACGAGCTTTATTTTTCCTTCATAGGATTTAACTACTGACTCCAAAGTAGGCCCTAATTGTTTACACGGACCACACCATTCTGCCCAAAAATCTACTAATATAGGTATATCTTTGGAAGCCTCTAACACATCTTTGGGAAAAGAACTAGTATCAGTGTTTTTAATTAAAGGTTGAATGGAAGCTTCATTTCCTACAAAATCATTAGTATCGTTCATTAATTTTTCTCTCTTTTTAATAAAGTTAAATTATAATATATAATCTTATTTAA
>PTKJ01000102.1 GCA_002937675.1 Alphaproteobacteria bacterium MarineAlpha9_Bin1
CTATGATTCCAACCAAAAAGTTTTTGAAAAAAGTAACATTATAAAAATTGTTTCTATCCTACCAACCAACATCGCAAAAACTGACACAATATACTCTATAGCAGAAGACGGAAAATAATATAGATTATTGAATTCTAATATACCCTGTCCAGTATTGGTTATAAAAGAAACAACTATCAGCAAAGAGCTTTTAAAATCAAACCCCAATAAAGTAAAAATAACAGAAAAAATAAAAAACGAAGAGAAAAATAATATTACAGAAACAAATAACAAGGACAAGTTACTAGATTTATTCTCTCTATCTTTCGATAATATTTCTCTTGGGTGTGATAAATGATATAGTTCGCTTGAAATATATTCAAATAAAGAGGCTAATCTTGATATTTTGATGCCACCAGTAGTAGAAGAAGCTGCACCCCCTATAAATGCTAAAAATGTTAGTAGTAGCATTATCGAAGCAAATTGTTCTCCATAATCAATAACAGGAACAAAGCCTGTAGTAGTTAAGAGGGAAAAAATAATAAATAATTTATTAATCAAATAATTATAAGAAAATTGATAGATTGATAAATCAGAAAAGAAGGAAATAATCACATAAATTATCATAGCCAAAAATAATAATAATTTTGCATTTTTATCTTTTAAATAAGAACTAATACCAGAAGTAAAAGCTTTATAATGAAGCATTACTGACAACGAACCTATGAACATCCCTAAAATCATTGCACACAAAATTTTATTGTTATAAGCAATATAAATAGATTGATCTGAAGAGGAAATAGAGCTGCTGGTAGATAATGATGATGTAGACAATCTAAAAGAATCTTCCAATGATAAGCCTAGTAAGTAGAAAATACTTACAAAAATTATAGTCATAATAGAATATATCAAAAATATAATTTTAATTTTAGATAAATCAAAAGAACGACTTTCTGTATTAGATTTATCAAATAAAACTTCTATGAAAGTAGTAGCTAATAATAATGTTAGCAATCCACCCATCCATTGTAACGCAGATTGCCAAATATAAAATTCATTCGGTATTATTAAATTGTCATTTAACCAAGTGCCCGTGGTAGTAGATAAAGAGGTGGAAATAAACAAAATTTTAAAAAAACCTTGATCTGGAAAAATTAATAATAAGGGAATACTTCCCATAACAATCAATAAGGGCCAAGAAATAAATATACAATATATTATAGATCTAATATCAAATTTAGATTCAATATTTCTATTTGCAAAATAGATAGCGCTAGAAAAAAACATACTTAAAACAAATAAGGACAAAAATGGTAAAAAATTTAATTCCATATTGAAACAACATAAAACCACTGCTAATGAAACCAATGAAATTAATAACAATATAATTGCCAAAAAATTCAAAGCAGATTGTATTTTCAAAGAAATACCCCTTGATCCTTAAATATTAGTAAAATCCTATCCCTACAGAAAATATTTTTTCAATTTCTGAAACAGCATCATGCCTTGAAAAAACTATTACCTTATCTCCAATTTCAATCATAGTGCCTCCATCTGGTAAAATAACATTTTTTTCTCTTATTACGGCAGCAATGACAACACCTTCAGGTAAAGGTTTATTCTTTAACGGTACCCCAATTAGTACAGAAGATTCCATAGCCTCCAATTCTATTACTTCTGCTTCCCCTTCTCTCAAACTTTGAACTTGAAATACCTGTCCTTTTCTCACATACCTCAATATTCTTGAAACAGTAAGTTCTCTTGGATTAACTACTGCATCTATATCTAAAGAAGATATTAGGGGGTTATATTTATCCCCTGCTAATAAAACTGCCGAAGAATGACAGCCATATTTCTTGGCTAAGATAGATGATAAAATATTAATCTCGTCGTTACCAGTAACCGCAAAAGCAAAATCAGCTTGTTCAATTTTTGCTTCCTCTAAAACCTCCTTATCCAAGGCATCTCCGTGTAAAACTATTGATTTTTCTAGTTCATTAGCTATATTCTCTGCTCTATTTTTATCATTTTCTATCAACGTGACTTTAGACTGAGGCTCATTTTTTTCTATGGACTTCGCAACATTTAATGCAGTTGTTCCTCCTCCAATTATAACTATTCTTCTAGCTCTTGCAGTTTCCTTACCAAAAACGGATAAAACCCTATCTGTCTTTTTAGATTCTGCAATTATATATATGTTATCTCCACTCTTCATTTGACTAAGCTTATCAGGAACTATTCCTTCTTCATTTCTAACTATATATACGACCCTTGCTCCTAAGTCCGGAAATAGTTCTGTCAATTGACCTAAAGGAGTATTTAAAACTGGACAATCTTCAGAGAGCGTAATCTGTATTAGTCTTACAAGATCATTATCAAATGAAATAAGATCTTTTGCTCCAGGAACAGCTACCAAACGAGTAAATGATTTAGCAACTTCCTGTTCTGGAGATATTATTGCATCAATCGGTATAGAGCCAGTATCAAACAAATTAGTATTCTCTGCTTCATTAAAAACTTCTGCTCTAACCCTAGCAATTTTTATAGGGACAGAAAATAAAGTTTGTGCCACCTGACAAGATATCATGTTAATTTCATCAGACTGGGTAACTGCAATAAGCATATCCGCATTATCGGCCCCTGCCTCGCTTAATACATTAGGATGAGAAGCGTATCCAACTAAAGTTCTTATGTCTAACTTGTTAGAAATTTTTTCTAATCTTTCTTTATCCTGATCTATTACAGTTATAGTATTATCTTCATTAGACAAATGTCGCGAAATACTAAAACCTACTTCACCAGCACCGCATACTATTACATTCATTTTGCCATTCCAGTTTGTTAAATATATGTTTATTTAGTCTTTTTAATATTTTTCACTTCTGTAAGGCTATTGAGTTTTCTGTGTAAAGCTGATCTTTCCATTCCTATAAATTCTGCAGTTTTTGAAATATTACCATTAAACCTCTCCAAGTGAGAATTTATATAGTCATATTCAAATAATTTTCTAGCTTCCTTCAACGGCAAAGTCTGTGCATAATTTGAGTCTATTTCTGTATGTTTGTTTTCAGAAAGCAGGTCATTAGGTAACATTTCTAATGTTATCTCCTTAATACTAGGATCATCAACCAAAATCATAATCCTTTCTATAGTATTTCTGAGTTGCCTCACATTTCCTGGCCAATTAAATGATTGCATAATATTAACTACGGCAGAACTAAATTTTATTTGTTTTGCTTCAGAACTATTATGATGTTTTTTCATAAAAAAATTAATTAAATCTGGAATATCATCTTTTCTCGTGGAAAGTGGTGAAAGTTTAATTGGCACTACATTAAGGCGATAATACAAATCTTCACTAAAGTTTTTATTTCTTATTTCTCCTTCTAAATCTACACTACTTGACGAAATCACTCTGATATCAGTTGTAACTCTTGCTGCTCCATTCTTTCTAATAAAAGACTGATCTTGTAAAACCCTAATTATAGTTCTTTGAGTCTCTAGCGGCATACTAGAAACCTCATCCATAAATAATGTCCCATTATTTGCTTGTTCTAGTAAACCAAATTTAACAATTCTACCAGCTTTATCTTCCTCACCAAATAGCATTTCTTCCATTCTCTCAGCTATCAATAAGGGAGCATTTAATACTACAAAAGGTCCATTAAATCTACTAGATCTTTGATGTATTAATCTTGCGACTGTTTCTTTACCGGTACCAGCTTCACCAGTGATTAGTATTCTACTACCTGTGGGAGCAATTTTATCAATAAAAGTTTGAAGTCTTTTGATATCAATAGAATTTCCTACTAATTCTATGGGTCCACCAGATCTAATCCATAACTCTTTATTCTCCTTTTTAAGCCTAAATAATTCTAGGACTCTATCAACAATGAATATTAGCCGTTCAGATTCAAAGGGTTTTTCTATGAAATCACTTGCTCCACCTTTAATTGCCTTAACTGCTATATCAATATTCCCATGACCACTAATCATTATACATGGGATATTTGGATAAAATAAATGTATCTGATTTAACAATTCTAATCCATCTAACTTACTTCCTTCTAGCCAAATATCAAGTAGAACCAAATCAGGCAAACCTTTGGATAATTCTGCTAAGGCTTGATCAGAATTAGAAGCTACTCTGGGATTATAATCCTCATCTTTCAAAATATCAGATATTAATACTCTAATATCTTTTTCATCGTCTACGATCAATATATCTTTGTTCATATTGTAACCTGTAAATATAATTAAAAGTTAATTCAAGCTAGAAGGAAAAGATATGGTTGCTATCGCTCCATTTTTACTTTCTAAATTATCTAAAAAAAGTGATCCCTTATGGTCTTCCATTATTTTTTGTACTATTGCCAATCCTAATCCTGTCCCATCTTGTTTGGTAGTAACATAAGGT
>PTKJ01000103.1 GCA_002937675.1 Alphaproteobacteria bacterium MarineAlpha9_Bin1
ATGCCGGACCATGAGCCGGCTTCGGTTTTTCCGGCAAACTGGTAGCTGAGGATGTGATTAGCAACCTCCTTAGGCCGGTAAACCCATTCGCTATCAAAGCCAATGACCAGTGTCATGGGGTAAAGTGTAATAGATCTATGTTGGTACCAACGTAGCTAAATTACACCTTTAGTTAAACCATTGTAGTAAAAGAGATATTAGAACTGAACAAAAGCGCTATTTTTATGGAAAGCGCACATTGAAAGCCCATTCTTGGTTTTAAACGCCTCTACATCGACTGATTGCTCAAGAGCTGCTATTAACCAGATGAAATTGGGCAAAAATGCCTCTAGATACCCTCTAGAACGCCCATAGAGCCCCATACAGAGCCTTGAGTTATATTTGCAAGGGTTAGCTCATTAATTATTCTATATAATTATAAGTTATTGTTTTGTATGTTGTTTTAAAGCGTCTTATGAAAACTGTAGCTATGTACGCCCTCTTTGAATGTTTCTTGTTCGTGACCTAGGAGACCGGCAGGTATATGTCTATGAAAGTAGATATCAAATATCCAGAGCAGGACTTTTACGCCACCATTTCTGGCGTTGACGTCAAATCAATTTCAGATGGCGATTTTTTAGAGTTGAGAAAAGTAGTAGAATCCTGTGGTATAACGGTTATCAAAGATCAAGAAGTGAATGATGAAGAACAAATTGCTTTTTCAGAAAGATTTGGTGAATTAGAAATATCTATTGGTACAAATCATAAGAAGGAAAATAATCCTTATTTAAAACCTCAAATAAGTAGAATATCTAATGTCAATATAGCTAATGATAAGTTGATACCTGTAGATGACCATAAGGTAGTGTTTGATAGGGGGAATAATTGGTGGCACACCGATTCCTCATTTAAAGAGATCCCAGCTAAAATTTCTATACTGAGTGCAAGAGAAATTCCTGAAGAGGGTGGAGGGACAGAGTTTGTGGATGCCCGTCATGCTCTTGAAACTTGGAACAGTAAACCAAGAAAATATTCAGTTGAACAAGTTAAGAATGATATTACTGAGCATTCTATTGTTTATTCTAGAATGAAAAATACTGGTGATATATTTAACGATAAATTTAAAAAAGATATGCCTTATGTAAGACAGCGTTTAATTCGCACTCATCCTTATACAAAGCGAAATGCATTTTATGCAGGAAGTCATTGTATTCATATTATAGGTTGGGAATTAGAAGAAGGGAGAGAACTTATCAATGAAATCAATGAATGGATAGTTAATTCTGGTGAAATAGCTAGGCACAAGTGGAGCAATGGCGAAATTGTTTTGTGGGATAATAGAAGAGTTCTACATCGAGGTACGGGTTATGATGAATCTAAGTACAGGAGAATTATGCATCGAACCACCGTAGCAGGAGATAAACCAAGTTATGAAGAAGAGGTTATTCTTCATTAATATTTCATTTTATACATTGTCAACAAAAAGAGATTTGTATTGGTTACCAATGAAGATGTAATTGAGGCAGAAAATACAGCCATAAATTGTAATACCGTAAATAAACTAGAATTAGCAGTGAAAAATTTTAATAACTGTTCTTTAAAAAGTACGTCTAAAAATGTAGTTTTTGCAGATGGAAATAATAAAGCTGATCTTATGGTTATAGGAGAAGCACCTGGTGCAGAAGAGGATAAAATAGGTCTACCTTTTGTAGGCTTAGCTGGGAAATTACTGGATAGAATGCTGGCAGCTATAAATTATGATAGGACAAATACCTACATTACTAATGTAATTTTTTGGAGGCCACCAGGGAATAGAAAGCCAACTGATGATGAAATTACATTATGTTATCCTTTTGTTAAACAGCATATAATATTGATTAATCCTAAAGTTTTAGTTTTGTCTGGCGTAGTAGCAGCACAAACAATTCTTAAATCAAAATTAGGAATTACAAGGTTAAGAGGAGTCTGGCATAAGCTACAGATTTCAGATCAAATAAACAAAATCGATACTATTCCAATATTTCATCCTGCTTTTTTATTAAGGCAGCCGGAAAGAAAAAGAGAAACTTGGTCTGATTTAAAATCTATAAGAGAAAAACTAACCATATAATTAGATACTTATTGATAATTATTAATGCTATTAATCAATTATACTTCTAATAAATTCAAGGTTCCATCCTGTATCTTTAAATTCTTCTTTTACTATTCTGGCATTATCTAGATCAAGCCACCTTATATGCCTTTTCCATGAATCACTTTTTTTTCCATTTACTAATGGATTTTTCATAGTAATTCTTAAAGTTTTATATTTTTTACCGTTTATTTTAATGTTTACTTTCTTAACCTTAAAATCTGCCGTAGAAGTGATAGTATACAATCCTCTACCTACTGAAAATGTCCAACTTTCAGTCCACTTCTCTCCCTTTTTAACAGGAAACTTTAGTCCACCACCATGTGGTATAGCTTCTGCGATCAGATTTCCATCTTTATATGATGCTATCCAATTACCTGTTTCACGATCATAGACTCTTAGATCAGCACTTGGTTCATTATTGACCTTCCAGTGCTCTTTTCCATCCTCTATCTTTAGCAGTTCCATGCTCGCTTCGTATACTGCTTCTGAAGGTTTCTTTAGTTCGACTTGATATTTGTTTATATAGCCTACTTCAGTTAAATATCTTGTCTTAATCTCATTTGCATTTAGATCAGAAGATGAAATGGAAAAGATTAAAAAAACATATAAAAATAAATTGGATGTAAAAAATAATTTTAATGCTTTCATTTTCTTTTTAATGAAACAGTTTCATGTTTTGCAGGAGAATATACTTCCAACAATTCTAGGTCATCAGAACAACTTAGTTCATTGTGAATAATACCTGCAGGTTGGAGAATACAGTCACCTACATTAAAAGTATGTTCACCTTCCCCTTCATAGACAAACTTAATCCATCCTTTTAGTACATATACCATCTGAAAGTCGCATAAATGTTGATGTAACCCTGTTGTATGAAATTCTTGATCACCTTTGTTGCCATCTTTTACTCTTATTATGTGAGCATGATATTGATCATTAGTAGCGTTACTAATCCCTAAATCTCTATACTCTAAAAAATTTCTTAGCCCATCTTTAAATACAGCATCCTTAGAATGACTAACACTAAATTTTTGCTTATTCATATTTCTTCCACCTAATTAAATAAATGTTATATCGTATGTTTTTATAAAAATTTTAACTGAAATACTATATTTTATTACAACAGTAGTAAATATTTTAATTATTAAAGGCTAAATCTTATGATAGAAACCTGGGTACTTATTACTGTATTAGCTTGTTTTTTTCAAAACCTACGCTCCTTATTCCAAAAGAAATTACAAGGAACATTATCTAGTCTGGGAGCTACTTATACTAGATTTGGATATGGTCTTCCATTTGTAATTTTTTATGTTTGTTTATTAAGCTATGTATATGATTTAAATATATCTTTTTTGAACATTAAATTTCTGCTTTATTGTTTTGTAGGAGGAGTGGCTCAAATAGTAGCAACTTATCTTTTACTCAAAACATTCTTGTTACGTAATTTTGCTGTAGCTACTGCTTATTCTAAAACTGAACCAATTCAAGCTATTTTTCTAGGCATTATAATATTGAATGAAAAGATAACATTATTGGGTTTTATTGCAATAATCATAGCGGTTATTGGAGTTTTGTTAATTTCAATTGAAAAAAATATAAAGTTAGCTTTTAATTTTGGTACTTTAATAGGAATTCTATCAGGAACTTTATTTGGTATATCTGCAGTAAGTTTTAGGGGTGCATCTTTATCTTTAGATCATGATAACCCATTAGTGAGCTCCGCTATTACTTTATTAGTTGCCATTTCATTACAGACAGTTTTTTTTACTGTTTATTTAGCGTACAAAGAGCCTAAACAAATTGTTCTATCTCTAAGAAATTTAAAGTACTCTTTAATAGTTGGTTTTACAGGGGCTTCAGCATCAATATGTTGGTTCTACTGTATGGCAGTTCAAAATGTTGCTTATGTCAGAGCTTTAGGACAAGCAGAATTGTTATTTAGTTTTGTGATTTCATTTTATTATTTGAAAGAAAAAGTTAAAATTAACGAAATGATTGGAATGCTTCTAATGCTCTTTGGAATAATATTAATAGTTATATATATATAGTTGTGAACTTGTTTTATAATAAAATTTATGAAGATTTTGAACAAAAGACTGGATTGATTTGGTGCGAAAAGCTTTAAAATATGATTATATACTTATTTTTTTCATTAATTTTTATTTTTATTTTATTAAATAATGTATATGCAGAAAGTAATTCTGAAGATATATGTACCCAAA
>PTKJ01000104.1 GCA_002937675.1 Alphaproteobacteria bacterium MarineAlpha9_Bin1
TCTTTAGCTGCTTGTTCTTTAGTGGCCAGCTCTTGTGCCTCTTTTTCAACTTGTTCTTTAGCTGCTTGTGCTGCAGCACGTTCTGCTTCTTCTTTATTTGATTTACCTGTTAATCTTGTCAACCAATTATTTTTAAATAGACTCATCAATCTCACCAATCAGCATATTATTATTTATACCTATAATTTTGCATCTATAGATGTTGTTAATCTTTACTTTTCCTGAAATTTTAACGGGAAGAAAATTTTCTGCATGGCCAAAACTTTTTTTGGTTTCTATCAGCACATTTTGATAAGAATTTATGGAATTATTAAAAGCTTTATATATAGCTTTATGTCCCTGATCTCTTAATGTTTTTGCTCTTTCTTTTCTGATAGCAGATGGTATTTGTGGCATTCTCGCAGCAGGAGTCCCAGGCCTAGGTGAATAAGGAAAGACATGTAAAAAAGTAAGATCTAATTTTTTTATAGCATTTAAGGTATTTTTAAAAGCTTCTTTGCTTTCTGTAGGAAAGCCAGCAATTAAATCGGCTCCAAATAAAATGTTTGGTCTTATATCTCTAAGTGTACCAATAAGATTTTCTGCATCCTTAGTACTATGACGTCTTTTCATTCTTTTTAGGATTAAATCGTCATGGCTTTGTAAACTTAAGTGAAGGTGAGGCATAAGTCGTTCTTCATATTTAAATGCTTCCAATAAATCCAAATCAATTTCAGCAGCGTCTAAAGAAGAAATTCTTAATCTTTTTAATTCAGGAATAAATTTAAGTATCTTTTTTACTAACTTTCCTAAATTATTATTACCGGGTAAGTCTTCTCCATAAGACGTAAGATCAACTCCTGTAAGAACTACTTCTTGTACTCCATGACTAACTAGAATTGTAATTTCATTTATAATTGATCCACTCGGGACACTTTCACTATTTCCTCTGGCTAATGTTATAGCGCAGAAAGTACAGGAATGATTACAGCCGTTTTGAATCCTTATGTAAGCTCTTGTTTGATTTCTATTGGATTTCAGAATCTGAAGATGTTTTGCATCTTCTATAATAGCTTGTTTGTTATTTATTTGTGGTGCTAAACCCCATAAAGAGGGCTTAAGTTTATTCGTATTTTCTATGGTTTTATATATTTCAGGCATTTTTTCCCATAAGGGACGATTTAGTTCTACTGCACATCCGGTAGCTAGAATAAGCGTATGTGGAGAATTTTTTTTGAGTTTTTTAACAATTCTTATTCCCTCTTTTTCTGCCTTAGATGTCACAGCACAGGTGTTTATCACTACTAGGTTTTTGTTTTTAAAATTATTTTTGTAGGTGCTAATTATATTGCTTTCATAAGCATTTAATCTGCAGCCTAAAGTTATGGTTTTTATATGAGGAGTCACTTCATATCTCCTAAAGAGCTAAAATCGCCTAAGAATGATACGGATGTCGGTCCACTCATAATGACATGTTTATCCGAACTATAATTCCAACAAATTTCTAATGATCCTCCATCCAATAAGACTTTAGCTTTGTTACCAGTCAATTTTTCTTTGCATGCGGCAACTAAAACTGCACAAGCACCTGAGCCACAGGCAAGTGTAAGTCCAACTCCTCTCTCCCAAATTTTTGATCTAATTTTATTTTTATCTAAGATTTGGCAAATTTCAACGTTAATTCTTTCAGGGAAAAGACTATTGTGCTCTATTTTAGGTCCTATTTTATTCATATCAACTTTGTCTAAATCTTCTATAAAAAAAACTATATGTGGATTTCCCATATTTACGGTGATTCCACTTTTTAAAGAAAATTCCGGAAAATCAATTTTAGTTTTATTATGCTTAAGTGGAATATCTTTCCAGTTAAATTTAGGCTTTCCCATATCAATTTTTACATTTCCATTTTCTAGAGACGCCCCTTTAAGAATTCTTGAATTAGTTTCTATAAATACAGTTTTTTTGGGGGAAGAAGCAAATAGTAAGCTCGCTACGCACCTCGCAGCATTCCCACATGAGTTTGTCTCTGAGCCATCTGAATTAAATATTCTCATAAATATATCTGCACGGGAAGAATGATCCATCTCAATAATTTGATCACAACCAATCCCATATCTTCTATTAGCAATAAGTTTTATCTTTTCCTCATTAAGTAGGAATTGATTATTTCTGGAATCAATGATTACAAAATCATTTCCTAACCCATGCATTTTTATAAAAGGTTTTACCATTTTTTCATTTTTATTGATTAATGTTATATTCTTGTATAGTTCTATTTTCAAAATATATAAAGGAATAGTTGACGTTTTTGCTAGCAAGATGTACTAAATACTTTAATTTTAATTAATTTTTATAATTAAATGACTTTGAGGAGTCTCACTGGTCTGCGATGTTCGCTCACCGGTGCTTTAGGTGTTGGATTATATATCTATGTTTGACAATTTGAGTGAAAAATTAGTTTCTGCTTTTGATAAAATCAGAGGAAGAGGAACCCTATCAGAGGGTGATATAGAAAATGCTATGAAAGAAGTGAGGTTAGCTTTAATAGAAGCTGATGTTGCATTGGCTGTTGTTAAAAAATTTATCTCTGAAATTACTTTAGAAGCTAAAGGTCAGCAAATAACGAAGTCTATTAAACCTGATCAAATGGTAATTAAAATTGTCCAAGATAAGTTAACGGCACTACTTGGGGGTGAATCTGAAGACAATGATATTATATTATCATCTCCGCCATCTTCAATTATGCTTGTAGGTTTGCAAGGCTCAGGAAAAACTACCTCCGCAGCTAAAATGGGATTAATGCTAAAAAAATCTGGAAAAAAAGTTCTTTTAGCTTCATTAGATATCCAAAGACCTGCTGCTATGGAGCAACTTCAGATTTTAGGGGATCAAACTAATATTGATGTGCTTCCAATTGTAAAAGATCAAAAACCTGTAGATATTACAAAGAGATCTTATCAGGAAGCAAAGCTTGGTGGCTATGATGTGGTTATTTTGGATACTGCAGGAAGAGCTAGCATAGATAATAAGTTAATGAATGAATTAAGTGTTGTATATAAAGAATCTAAACCATCTGAAGTTTTTTTAGTAGCAGATGCTATGACGGGACAAGAGGCAGCAAATGTAGCAAAAAGTTTTAAAGAAAAATCAAATGTAACCAGTATTATTCTTACAAGAGTAGATGGAGATGCTCGAGGTGGAGCAGCTTTAAGCATGTCTGATATAACTAATTGTCCTATAAAGTTTATGGGAACGGGCGAAAAGTTAGAGGCATTTGAATCATTTAAAGCTGAGAGAATAGCCTCACGTATTCTTGGAATGGGTGACGTCGTTGGTTTAGTCGAAAAAGCACAGAGTGAAGTAAAAGAAGAAGAAGCTAAAGATCTTGCTAAAAAAATAGCTAAGGGAACATTTAGTTTAAATGATTTTAGAAAACAACTTAATCAAATGAAAAAAATGGGAGGTATGCAGGGAATTTTAAGTTTGCTCCCAGGTGCTCAAAAAATTAAAAAACAAATGGCTGTAGGAGGCCTAGATGATAAAATTTTGGTTAAAATGGATTCAATGATTTTATCGATGACAGAAAAAGAAAGAATTAGCCCTAAATTATTAAATGGTTCGCGTAAAAGAAGGGTTGCGAATGGATCAGGTAATTCAGTTCAGGATTTAAATCGTTTGCTTAAACAATTTAAGCAAATGACTTTAATGATGAAAAAGATGAATAAAAGGGGAAATATGGATTTTAGTGATCCTACACAAATACCAGATATGGAATCGTTAGGTTTACCAAAAGGCTTTAATCCAAGTTCTATTCCATTTAAAAGACGCTAATCAATTATACATAAACAAAATGAAAAGGAAAAAAAATGGCTATAAAGATGAGGCTTAGCAGAGGTGGTAGTAAAAAAAGACCACATTATAGAATAGTTATTGCAGACTCTAGGGCCCCTAGAGATGGAAGATTCATCGAAAGAATAGGTACTTACAACCCTCTTTTATCAAAAGATAATGAAAATAGGGTCTCTTTAGACGAAGAAAGGGCAAAATATTGGGTTAGTAAAGGAGTAGAGCCCACGGATAGAGTAAGAAAGTTCTTAGCTTTAAGAAATCTTATAGAAGATATAGAAAGAAATAATCCGCAAAAAGCTATACCGAAAGTAAAGAAAGAAAACGTAGTAAAATCTACTAAGGAAGCTAAAGCTGAAGAAAAACCAGCTGAGGAAGCTAAAGCTGAAGAGAAACCAGCTGAGGAAGCTAAAGCTGAAGAAAAACCAGCTGAGGAAGCTAAAGCTGAA
>PTKJ01000105.1 GCA_002937675.1 Alphaproteobacteria bacterium MarineAlpha9_Bin1
GATTATTTAAAAGGTCATTCTCAAATAACTAAAGTTATTTTTCCTAAATATTTTTCAGGGGAAAATAAAACTAGAACTCAAAATTACTTGGAAGAAGGATATGGGGGCCTTGTGGGTTTTGAGATAAAAGGAGGAAAAGAAGCAGGCAAAGCATTTATAGATGCATTAGAATTAATATACCATGTAGCTAATATAGGTGATGCTAGAACCTTAGCAATTCATCCTGCAACAACTACTCACTCACAACTAAGCGAAGAAGATCAAATCAGATCTGGAGTTATAGATTCTTACGTCAGATTATCTATTGGTATAGAACATATTGACGACATTATAAAAGATATAGACAAGGGTCTAGCTGCAGCGAAGTAAATAATTAAGACTAATACTAAGCCTGAACTACTCCTGTTTCAGGCTTAGTATTAAAACAATAGGAAAAAAAATGATTGAGCAAGACTGGTTGTATGGGTTTTTAGGAGGAGTTTTAATAGGCTTGGCTGCATCTATGTTTCTACTAATCAATGGGAGAACAATGGGTGCTAGTGGTATTATAGGAGGACTAGTCGATAAATCTGGATGGCATAATTATCTTGAACGTATTAGTTTTATTGCAGGATTAATATTTATACCAGCTGTGATATCTTTTACTTATAATTTTCCTAAAACAAACATTACATCCAATATCTACTTAATAATAATAGCAGGATTATTAGTAGGGATTGGGACAACACTTGCTCAAGGTTGTACTAGTGGACATGGAATATGCGGTATTTCCCGTATATCCGTCAGAGGTATCGTAGCTACTATTTTTTATATAATTTCGGGAGCAGCTATTGTTTTTGCCTTAAATAATTTTATGGAGATTTTATGACTAGATATTTGTTTGCATTTATAAGTGGAGGTTTATTTGGTCTCGGCCTACTAATTTCTGGCATGACAAATACTTTAAAAATTCAAGGATGGTTAAACTTCTTTGGTGCCTGGGATCCAACACTTGCATTTGTTCTAGGTGGCGCAATTATACCTATGTTCATATCATGGAAAGTAGTTAGTAATAAGAAAACTTCTCTACTTGGAACAAAAATTTCCCAAAATGATAAATTGCCTATAAATTCAAATTTAATAGTTGGTTCTGTGTTATTTGGAGCAGGATGGGGTCTAGTAGGATTGTGTCCAGGTCCTGCTATTGCATCTCTTTCTTTTGGAGGGACGAACGGTTATATTTTTATAATTTCTATGCTAATTGGAATATTATTAATATCTTTAGTCAGCAACAAATTTTATTTTAAAATAAAATAACAGTGTTTCATTTAAGTTACATATTTCATTCATCAGGAATAGGCGCTCCCCTCAAAGCTTTTAAAGCCCCTAGATGTAAATATATAGATAAGTCTTTTTCATAATCAAATGGCTTAAATTTTTTAGACCTAAGAATAGCATCAACTATTCTCCAAGCATGATCTTCAGGCATTTGCGGACGTGTAATGAGCACTATATCTCCAAAATCATAAAGCAGTTTCATTTCTACTGGAGCATAATTTTCAAATTCTTTTTCTCCTAATATTAAAGACCTTGCAACATTCTTAGATAAAACTGCTACTGGCATTTGATCGGTAGACAATAGTCCGTGTACTGTTCTATAGTCTTTAGCCCTAGCTGGTTTAGGACTTGCTTCTGGTAAATATAATTCTATTATTGAAACCAATGTTTTTGAAAATGGATAGCTGGGCTTATCTTCTCTAGTACTTAAAAATAACATGTGGCGCTGCCTGTATACTTGCCACTGACCCCATGGAGCATGTCCCAACAATAATAAACAACCAGGCACTAAAGACAGTCTGAATAAAAAACGACGATTTAACATAAAATTAAACTATGGTTTTGAGGGGTGTAAATTATCACCCCTCAAATATTTCTATCTTCTAGTCACGATATTTATCGAAAACATTTAGATTTAAAACAGCAGTTATAATAAAGTTAGGAACATCTACAACTTGCCCTACTCTTAAATCTACTGCTACAGAACATAAAATATATGCCTGCTCTCTTGTTAGCCCGTGTTCACGCACCAGGTAATCAATCATTTGAATAAGAGCATGCCTTGCAGCTGCCGTTAAATCTTCAGATAAATTATCCAAGTTTGTAAGTTTCTCAGATCCTAAATATGCGTGATAAGGAAGAGCTACTCCTGCCCCTTTCAGTGGAATGCCAAGAGTTTGATAATAACGTGTTGGCTCCATATCACGAATTTGATCATCTCCTACAGTAACAGGCATATCAAGATCTTTGCCTTTACCTTTAAGAATTCTCGTTCTTAATACATTAATTGCACCCATTTCAATAGCAGTACCTGATACTTCTCCATCTCCTTGAGCATAATGCACATCACCCGTAAACAGGCCACATCCATCTATGAAACAAGGAAATATTATTTTAGTACCTATCTGCATTTGTTGAACATCCATATTACCTCCGTTTTCACGAGGTGGTATGGTTCGTAGGCAATCATCAGCATGACTACCTCCTTCTCCACATACAGCAGCTGGTAAAGCCCCTCCAGTAGAAGGCGTAAGCGCAATTCCACCAGCACCAGCTAGGTTAGCTTCGCGTTCTTTCCATGCTTTAACTTCAGGTAAACCGGGTAATACCCCAATAGACCCAGGAAAAGCCTCAAAAGGAATTGTAATACCAGGCATTCCATCAGATACAGCCCCTACTCTAGTTAGTTTCCAGTTTACGATGTACGGATCTGGATACAAATCACGCAAAAAACCAAAACCTGGTACTATTACAGTATAGCCGTATTCATCCGGAATTATATCTATCAATTCCACTTCTAGAGCATCTCCTCGCTTTGCACCATTAATATAGACTGGTCCTGTCATAGGATGAACCAGACCTAAATCTACAGTAGAAAGGTCATCCGCTATAGAATCTAATGTGAACTGACTATCTAAAGCATCTCTTGAGTGTATAATAATTATATCACCAGGGTTTGCTCTAGCAACAGCTGGAATGGCTGGATGGTATCTATTAAAACAATTGGGATCATCTATGCAGTGAGTTCCTTTTTTAGTAACCTCAACTTTAGACATCCATTTTGAATCAGTCGTATCAGCTATTGCACAAAAAGGTATAAACAAAGCCAATACGAGAAAGTATAATATTCTCATTTTTTCCTCCCTAGTTATGTTTATATATTATATTTAAATTAAGAAAAATCCAATTTTATTTAATATTAATGCTAACCTTAAATGAATTTACCATGTGCTTAATTTCTTTTTCAAAACTAGTATTGGGGTTCCAACCAGTAATATTTTTAATTAAGGCATTATTTATCTCGAGAGAATAAAATAATTTATCAACAGAATTAGACTTGCCTAAACACCAAAAAGCTAATTTCAAAATATGATAAGGGACGTACAACAAAATAGGCTTCTTATTCATTACTTTGGCTATTTCATTAAATAAATACCTTGATGAAACAACTACATCGTCAGAAACTAAAAAAATATTCTTTGTTGCTTTTTCACAAAAAGCACAACTAATCATAGCATCACAAAGATTTTCTAATCCAATCATTGATCGCCTGTTATCCTTATGTGGAATAGGTAATGGGAACCCTTTATAAATATATTGCATCAAATTTTTTAAGTTTCCCTTCACATTCTGACCATAAACCAATGGTGCCCTTAAAATGACATAGCTTATAGGTTTTTCAGACAAAGAACTGCTTAAGATTTTTTCAGCCTCTAACTTAGATTTTCCATAGTTATCTAATGGATCTGGTGCATCTTTTTCTTTATAAACAAGATTTTTATTTAAAAAGCCTTCCCCATTAACCTTTACAGAGGATAACATTATAATTTTTTTTACATTAGCTTCTAAAGCTGCTTTTGATACGACTTTAGTACCTAAAACATTGGTTTTATAATATTCATCATATTTATTTGATTTGGAATGAGTTTTTGCCACTAGATGAAATACAATATCTACATTCTCTAAAGATTTTAAAATTACATTACTATCAGTAATATCATCTATAATTATTTCTTCTAATTTATCATTTTTAATATGATCGAATGTTTTTCTTCTGACCAAAGCTTTAATATTGTGCTCATTTTCAATTAATTTTTGAGTAAGATGTTGCCCAATAAAACCATTTGCACCAGTTATAGCAATATTATATTTTTTATTATTCAAAGTACTAGCCATAAATTATTATATTCTTATT
>PTKJ01000106.1 GCA_002937675.1 Alphaproteobacteria bacterium MarineAlpha9_Bin1
TTGTTCAATTAATAATATTTAATATATAACACTAATAAATATTCTATATTAGTTTAATTAAAAATCATTTTATTTTTTGGAATTTAATTGAATAAAAAATCAGCTAAATGGAAATTTTGGATAGATAGAGGAGGTACTTTTACAGATGTCCTGGCAATGGACCCTTATGGAACAATCCACGCCAAAAAAGTTTTATCTGATAACCCTCATATTTATAAAGACCCAATCATTGAGGGGATAAAACAAATTTTAAAGTTAAAAAACAAGGACAATATACCGTCTCATTTAATTGAAGAACTTAGGATAGGAACAACGGTTGCTACAAATGCCCTGCTAACTAGAACTGGATCAAAGACTGCTTTATTCATAACCAAAGGATTTAAAGATGCATTAAAAATTGGAAATCAGTCTAGACCAGATATTTTTGCTAGAAATATTAAACTCCCCAAACCAATTAATGAAAAAACTTTTGAGATCTTTGAAAGATTATCTAAAGACGGAAAAGTAATTGATAAATTAGACGTTAAAAGGGCAAAAAACAGCATGAAAAAAGCTATAAATGAAGGCTATAATTCCGCTGCAATAGTATTATTACATGGATGGAAACATAAGAAACATGAGAAAATACTCGAAAAATTAGCTATGAGTTTAAATTTTGAAAACATTTCAATAAGCTATAAGGTCGCTCCTTTGATTGGATTAATTGGAAGAGGAGATACTACCGTCGCAGATGCATATTTAACTCCAGTACTTAAAAAATATGCTAGAGACATATCAAAAAAATTGAAAGATACGAAAATATTTTTTATGCAGTCTTCAGGTGGACTATCACCGGCCAATAATTTTAAAGGCAAAGATGCTGTTCTATCAGGCCCTGCAGGAGGAGTAATTGCTGCCGTAGAAATGAATAAAAAATTCAATCAATTTACAGGATTGATAGGATTAGATATGGGAGGGACATCTACAGACGTTTTTCACTATGAAAAAGAATATGAAAGATCGACTGAAAATATTGTAGCTGGAACAAGAATAAGATCTCCTATGTTAACAGTGAACACTATAGCTTCTGGAGGTGGATCAATTATTAAATTTGATGGTCAAAAAATTAGTGTTGGCCCTAACAGTGCTGGTGCAAACCCTGGGCCAGCATGTTATGGTCTCAATGGACCCCTCACCATTACGGATTGTAATTTTATATTAGGAAAATTAAACTCTTCTTATTTTCCAAAAATTTTTGGCCCTAATGCAGATAAAGAATTAAATTTATTGGCATCAAAAACAGCAGCAAAAAATCTCTGTAATTCAATCAAATCAGAAACTGGTAAAAGTATTAATTCAACATTACTTGCTAAGGGTGCTTTAGATATAGCTATTGAGAACATGGCAAACGCAATAAGACATATCTCTATTCAAAAAGGACACGATATTTCAAATCATGCTCTAGTGGCATACGGCGCTGCAGCAGGACAAGTAGCTTGCGATATTGCAGATGCACTAGATATTAAATCTATAATATTCAATTCTCAATCTGGATTACTTAGCGCATATGGATTGGGACACGCTAAATTAAAATCTATAAAAAATGAAACAATAGACGTTGAAATTACAAAAGGATTTAAAATTCTTATTAAGAAATACGGTTTATTAAAAAAAATAGCTACTTCAGAATTTAAAAGTCGTTTAGATAACGAAAAAAAAATTTCTATTACAAAAAAAATATTACTTAAATATGAGGACACAGACGTAACAATACCAATCAAATATATGAGCATAGAAAAATGTATAAATAAATTTGAAGTATTACATAAAAAAAGATTTGGTTTTATTCATAAAAATAAAAAAATTATTATTGATCAGATTGAAATCGAAATAGAAACTGAGGATAAAATTAAAGCTAATAATGGAGCATGTAATTTTAATAAAAAAAATATTAAAGCAAAAAGTTTAGGGTTAGAAAAAATATATTTTCATAGGAAGTATAATATATCCAAATCTTTTAATATGAAAAATTTAAATGATGGAGAATATATTATTGGGCCCGCTATTATATATGACTCTAACTCAACCATAATTATTCCTCCCTTATGGAAAGCAACAGTAGTTGATGATAAAAAACTTCTACTTAATAAAACGAGAGAAAATAAAAATAAAATAAAAGTTGGAACGAAAGTAGATCCATTAAGATTAGAAATTTTCAATAATATGTTTATGTCAGTAGCAGAAGAAATGGGAGTTGTGCTGCAAAAAACTTCTCATTCAGTAAACATAAAGGAAAGGTTAGATTTTTCTTGTGCTTTATTTGATAAAAGTGGAAGTTTAATTGCCAATGCACCGCATATTCCTATTCATCTTGGAGCAATGAGTGAAACTATAAAAGCTGTTATTAAAAAAAATAAAGACAATATGAATACAGGAGACAGTTTTATTCATAATAGTCCCTATGATGGAGGAACCCACTTACCAGATATAACTATAATTAGTCCTGTATTTATAAAAGATCAAAAATTTCCAAAATTTTATGTAGCTAGTAGAGCACACCATTCTGACATAGGAGGATCATCACCAGGATCAATGCCGGCTGATTCTAAACACATTGACCAAGAAGGTACAGTTTTCTACGGAGAAAAAATAGTTAGTAAAGGTATTTTTATGGAAAAAAAAATAAAGAATATTTTTCTTAAAGGAAATTATCCAGCTAGAAATGTAGAATCAAATATCGCAGACCTAAAAGCCCAACTCGCAGCATCATCTTCAGGAAAAAATAGCCTCTCGCGTATAATAAACAAATACGGGATAAAAACTGTAGAATCATATATGCAACACGTTCAAGACAACGCCGAAGAATCCATTAGAAAAGTTATCAATAAATTAAATAGCGGATCTTTTAAATCAAAAATGGATAATGGCGCCCTAATAAATATAAAAATTTCCGTAGATAAAAACACAAGAAATGCCATATTCAACTTTTCAGGAACATCTCCTCAGAGACTCGATAATTTCAATGCTCCAAAAGCAGTAACTAGATCTGCTGTATTATACGTTTTAAGAACTCTGGTAAAAGATAAAATTCCTTTAAATGATGGATGTTTAATCCCGGTAAAAATATTAATACCTGAAGGCTCTATGCTTAATCCCTCATACCCAGCGCCAGTGGTAGCGGGAAATGTGGAAACTAGTCAGTCTATTGTTGATACGATAAATGGGGCCCTAGAAGTACAAGCTGCATGCTATGGAACTATGAGTAATTTTACTTTTGGCAACAAAAATTTTGGCTATTATGAAACTATATGTGGAGGCGAGGGAGCTAGCGATTACCATCATGGTTCAGATGCCGTACAATGCCATATGACCAATACCAGACTTACGGATCCCGAAGTTTTTGAATCAAGATATCCTGTAAGACTAGTTGCTTTTTTTATTAGAAAAAATAGCGGAGGAGATGGAAAATTTCACGGAGGAAATGGGACAGTTAGAGAAATTAAATTTCTTAATAATATGACTGCAGTAATATTATCTAATAGAAGAAAAACAACTCCGTTTGGAATTTGCGGTGGAAAAGCTGGCCTCGTAGGAAAAAATATTCTTAAACAAAGGGGAAAAAAATATAAAATTCTGAATTCGTGTGATTCAATTAAAGTTGGGAAAGGAGATATTATTATAATCAAAACTCCTGGTGGTGGCGGATACGGAAAAAAAATTAATTATTAGCTCTTAATTATTGCTTTAATTACACAATAGAATTATTATGGGCTAGCAAAAGTTAAATTGTTATACAAAGGTATAAAATTATAAATACTGAGCTAAGAATAATTGTTTCAACGTTTAATATTTTTAACCTTTGGATAGGCGGTCTCACATGGACTTTAATCTAATTAAAACTCTGAGAAAAATTCAGTTTTTATTTTTGCTGCTGTTGTTATCTGTATTTTTAGCAAGTTGTGCCTCCGATACTCCTGATACTGCAGGAAAACACGAAAATGATCCTTTCGAATCTATTAACAGAGAAATATTTGCTTTTAATAATGTTACTGATGAATATATTATAGGTCCTATAGCCAGG
>PTKJ01000107.1 GCA_002937675.1 Alphaproteobacteria bacterium MarineAlpha9_Bin1
ATAAATAATATAGCTATCTTTGTCGGAATAATATTTTTTGTTATTAGCCTGAGTATTAAATTCAAAACATATATAAATTTTATTTATTTTTTATACAGATCTTTAAAAAGCATATTATCTTATTTAATAAAAATTCCTCTTTCTGTTTTTTACATTTTTCAAAACAAAACTTTGAAAAATAATCTAATAGCAAATAGAGCTAGTAGAAAACACATTTCATCCATAAAAAAATTCTCGAAAGGCAGCAGAGAGGAAAAAGAAAGACAAAGAGAATTTAAATTAGATTCTAATGAAGAAAATATTTTTTATTTACCTAGTATTGAACTACTTAACGAAATGCCGGTTAATAGAAAAATTATAAATAATGAGGATAATTTAGAAAACACAGCTCATATGCTTGAAAATGTACTTGATGATTTTGGAATTAGAGGAGAAATAGGAAGAATTCAGGCTGGCCCAGTAGTTACTAGATATGAGTTAGAACCTGCACCTGGTTTAAGATCTTCGAGAGTGATAGGCTTATCTGACGATATAGCTAGATCAATGAGTGCTATTTCTACTAGGGTTGCTATAATTCCAGGAAGAAATGCCATTGGTATAGAATTGCCTAATGAAAATAGAGAAACAGTTTATCTTAGAGAATTAATTAGTTCTAAAACTTTTGAAAAGAATTATGAACTTCCATTAGTACTTGGTAGAGATACAGAAGGAAACCCTTTAGTAACAGATTTAGGAAAAATGCCTCACCTTTTGATCGCAGGAACTACTGGCTCCGGAAAATCTGTTGCGGTTAATGCGATGATTTTATCTTTACTTTACAAACTGACACCAGAAAATCTGAGATTTATTATGATAGACCCAAAAATGTTGGAGCTATCTGTTTACGAAAATATCCCGCATCTTTTACATCCCGTTGTTACTGAACCTCGTAAAGCTATAATAGCATTAAAGTGGACAGTTAAAGAAATGAATGACCGTTACCGATTGATGTCTCAACTAGGAGTTCGGAATATAAATAGTTATAACGGTCAAATAAGAAAAGCAAAGAATAGAGGGCAAATACTAACCAAAACTTTACACACCGGTTTTGATCCTAGTACAGGAAAGCCAACAATTGAAAAACATGAAATAGAAGCAGAGATACTTCCCCATATTGTAGTAGTAATAGATGAAATGGCAGATCTTATGTTATCTTCAGGTAGAGAAATTGAAATGTCTGTTCAATCTTTAGCACAAAAAGCAAGAGCCGCTGGAATACATCTGATTGTAGCCACTCAAAGACCCTCCGTAGACGTAATAACAGGTACAATTAAAGCAAATCTTCCAACTAGGATTAGCTTCCAAGTTACTAGCAAAATAGATAGTAGAACTATTTTAGGTGAACAAGGAGCAGAGCAATTATTAGGGAAAGGAGATATGCTTTTTATGGAGGCTGCTAGCCAAATAATAAGGGTGCATGGACCATTTGTCTCTGATCTAGAAGTTGAAAAGGTTGCAAATTTTTTAAGAAGCACCGGTGCTCCTGAATATTTACTTGAAATTACGGAAGAAACAGAAGAGAATTTAAGTACATCTGAAGAAGATAAAGATCCGCTATTTTCTGAAGCTATAGATTTAATCTCTAGAGAGCAAAAAGTCTCTACAAGTTTTTTACAACGTCATTTACAAATAGGTTATAACAGGGCTGCCCGTATTATTGATAGACTAGAAGATCAAAAAATTATTAGTCCTGCAAATCACGCTGGGAAAAGAGAAATATTTTTAGATGAAAAATAATAAGGTATAAGATTTAATGAAAAAGTATAAACTTTTTTTTTTCATAATCATAATTGTTTTACTTAATACTAAAACTTACCCTCAAAATATTGAAGAAAAAATGACTATGCTTGAGGACTATCTTGCTAACCTAGATAAAGTTGCTTTACTCTTCAAACAGAAATCTTTTAATGGAACAATGAAAAAAGGATGGATGCTTATAAAAAAACCTTACAATATTAGAATAGAATATGAAAATCCTCATCCATTAATTATAGTTTCTAATAAAGATTATTTTATACTTTACAATGCTGAAGATAATTTAATTATGCATTTGCCTATTAGCGAAGGTCCATGGACGATATTCACTAAAGATAAATTAAATCTATCTATAGATAAAAATGATAAAAATGCTCATGCAATAATTGAAAGTATAGAGGAAATAGTTCATAACGGCAAAATACACTACTTTTATGAAATCTTAATAAGAAATGAAAATAAGATTTTTTTGAAAAACAGAATAGTTGTTCATACTACTAACAATCCTTTTAAAATAAATGGATGGAGCATAATAGATGCTAATAATAATAGAATGTATATCAATATTAATGAGATAGTGTATAAACCTGACGAACTTAATTATACGGATATATTCAAGTTATTTGAAAAAGATAGAAAATCTGGAGATGTATGGAAAGGACCTTTCAACAGATCACCAGCAAAACGTGTGTCTAGCGGAAGATTTTAATTTAATAATCTTTTTTAAAACAATAACCTCCTCTGACCGTTTTTAACATAGATGTTGATTTTTTATCTATGTTTAATTTTTTTCTTAGTCGCCATATATGTGTTTCTATGGTTTGAGAATGGGTATTCGAAGAATAACCCCATACTTTTTCTAGAAGCACTTTTCTTGTTATAGTTTTATTATTATTTTCAACCAATATCTTCAAAATCTTATTTTCTAGACTCGTGAGAAATACTTCTTGGTCTTTGCAGAGGATAACTCTTTTAGATTCATCATATCTCATTTTTCCTATTTTTATTTGTTTTTTCTCCTTAACTTCTTGTTCCATATAAGAAAATCTCATTATAGCTTCCTGTAAATCGACTAAAGCTAAGGGTTTTTTTATATAATAAATATTTTTTCTGGTAATAACATGATTAGTGCTATTGACTAACAAAATGATGGGGATATCATGTCTAAGGTCTCTTATCAATTCTAAAATATTTCTCTGTTTCCCGCCAAATTTTACGCTTGAATCTATTAAGGCAAGATCTGCACCAATTTTATTACACTCCTCACTAAAGTTTTCATAATGTGTAACAGATTTAGAAATATGTCCACTCGCTATCACAATAGAATCTAAAGCTTGGGTAATATTTTCATCTGCACTAGTAATTAAAATTTTTAATTGAACTTTTCCCTTCGTAATGTTTTTATGCATTCCTTTCACCAAATATATCTGATCCTATTCTTACATGAGTAGCTCCTAAATAAATTGCTAATTCAAAATCATTGCTCATACCCATACTTATTGTTTTAACTGAAGCTCTTTTTGCTATATTTCTCAATAAGGCAAAATAAGGGCTCGGATCAATCCCTAAAGGTGGGATCCCCATCACGCCTGTTATTTCTAATCCCAATTGCCTACATTCATTTATAAAGTCTACTGCACTGATAGGTGAACAACCACTTTTATTGCTTTCTTCCCCCAAATTTACTTGCACGAATAGCTCAGGAAATTTTTGTACTTTTTCTTTATGCTTCAAGAGTTCTTTCGCTAATTTTGCTCTATCAAGGGTTTCTATAACATCAAATATTCTCAACGCCTGTTTTACTTTATTAGTTTGCAATGGTCCTATCATATGTAAAGTTATGTCAGCATTAGATTTTTTTAATTTTTTCCACTTTTTACAAGCTTCTTGTACTCTATTTTCTCCAAATTCTTTATGTCCTTCATTCAAAACAATTTTTATTTTTTCCTCAGTCACATTTTTTGTAACTGCGATCAATTTAATACTCAAATATTTTCTAGAAGATTTTTTACAAGCCATATATATCTTCTCTTGGACTAAAGATAATTTTTTACCTATATTCATGTATCTAATTCCAAGATATAATTTAATCTAGTCACTTATGTAATGATACAATATTTATAATACTAATAAAAATCAAAATATAAAAAATGAAGAACTTATTAATAAAAAACATTGCTAGATCCCTAGCAAAACAGAGAAAAAAAAGCAAAGTCAATGCTCTTAATAAGCCCAAGCTGATAA
>PTKJ01000108.1 GCA_002937675.1 Alphaproteobacteria bacterium MarineAlpha9_Bin1
ATTTGCTAAAAATAAAAAATAATTAGTTTAGGTAAATATATTGGCTATAAGATCTTACAGAAAAATTGAACGAAAAATTACTAAAAAAATAATGGTTGGGAATGTTCCTGTTGGCGGAGGATTTCCAATTAGTGTCCAATCAATGACTAATACCCCTACAACCGATATTAAAGGAACAATAAGACAAATAAATAAACTCACAGAGGCAGGGGCTGATATAGTAAGAGTGTCTTGTCCTACTAAAGAAGATTCCGAGGCACTGCGGAAAATTGTAAAACATGTATCAGTTCCAATTATTGCAGATATTCACTTCCACTATAAACGTGCGATAGAAGCTGCACAAGCGGGTGCAGCTTGTTTACGCATTAATCCAGGAAATATTGGAACAAAAGAAAGGATAAAAGCAGTAATAAAAGCGGCAAAAGATAATAATTGTTCAATGCGTATAGGCGTTAATGCTGGATCTTTAGAACGTGATATACTAGAAAAATATAAATCTCCATCTCCAGATGCACTGGTTGAAAGTGCTTTAAACAATATTAAAATATTAGAAGATGGGGGTTTTTATAACTTTAAGATTAGCGTAAAAGCTTCTGACGTATTTCTTTCAGTTTTATCTTATGAAATGCTTTCTAAAAAAACTAAATATCCTTTACATATTGGTATCACCGAAGCTGGAGGATTAAAATATGGAACGGTCCAATCTTCTATAGGTTTAGGTAGATTGCTCTGGTCTGGAATTGGAGATACCATTAGAGTATCACTTGCTGCCGACCCTATAGAGGAGGTAAAAGTAGGCTATCAGATTTTAAAATCATTAGGTATTAGAAATAAAGGTGTAACAGTGATAGCGTGCCCATCCTGTGCAAGGCAGAATTTTGATGTAATAAGTACTGTTAAAATTATTGAAGAAAAGTTATCGCATATTTCTAATCCCATTACTCTATCCATCCTTGGCTGTGTCGTTAATGGACCTGGAGAGGCGAAATACTCAAACATAGGAATTACTGGAGGCGGTAAGAAATATAACCAAGTATATATTGATGGGAAACAACATCACAGAATGAAGCAAACAAATTTTATAAATCACGTAGTTGAACTAGTAGAAGAATATATAAAAAATGGGATAAAGGAAAAATGAATAATAAAACACAACCTGTTCGTGGAACCCATGACCACCTACCTGAAGAAAAAACACATTATAACTACATTCTCTCTACGGCTCTTAAAGTTGCCAAAGTTTATGGTTATCAATATATGGAAACGCCAATATTTGAATTCACAGAAGTATTTAAAAAATCTTTAGGAAATTTCTCAGACATTGTTTCAAAAGAAATGTATACTTTCAGAGATAAAAGTGACGAAGAAGTTACCCTCCGCCCAGAAGGAACAGCGGGAATAATTAGGGCCATTATTTCCAATGGACTTACTCACCAAATGCCATTTAAAGCATTCTATTCAGGACCAATGTTTAGGTATGAAAGACCTCAGAAAGGAAGATTAAGACAGTTTCATCAAATAGGAATAGAACTTATAGGTACTTTGTGTCCTGAAGCAGATGTCGAAGTTATAGCTTGCGGCCATCGGGTCTTGGAAAAACTAAAAATAGATAAAGACTCTAAACTGGAAATAAATAGTCTGGGAAATCCTGATGATAGAAAGAAGTATAAGGAAGTTCTATTAAAATATTTAAAGTCACATAAAAACAAATTATCTATAGAAAGTAAAAAAAAATTAGATACAAATCCACTGAGAATTTTGGACTCCAAAGATATTGGTGATATTGAAATTATTGAAAATTCTCCCAAAATAAATGATTGTTTAGAACAAAATTCTAAAATTATTTTTGATGAAGTTAAAAAAGGCCTAGACTCTCTTAATATAAAATTTGTCCTTAACTCTAATTTAGTAAGGGGTCTCGATTATTATGGACATACAACTTTTGAATTTACAGCAGATAAATTAGGCTCTCAGAATGCCATTTTGGCAGGAGGTAGATATAATAATTTGATGAAAGATATGGGTGGACCAGATTTAGCCGGCATAGGATGGGCAGCAGGAATAGAAAGATTGATGATACTTACCCCTCTATGTAAGAATGAGAATAAGATCGTCTCTGTAATCCCAGTAGAAAGCAAATATAATGAAATTTGTTTTAAATTAACCGAAGATCTTAGAAAAAATTTCATTAATACTGATATTAGCTTTTCTGGAAATCTTAAAAAAAGATTAAGTTATGCAAATAAAATAAAATCTAAATTTGCTATTATAATCGGTGAAGAAGAAGCAAATAAAAATGCATCTATAATAAAAAACCTTAATACTGGCGAACAAATTATAGTTAAATATAATGAAATCTCAAAATACTTAATTAAAACACTTTAGTTAAAATGATACCAATACTAGAAAAGAGACTAGAAGAAATTCTCAATAGGTTCAGCGAACTAGAATCTGAGTTATCAAATACTTCACTATCAAATGAAATTAGAATCAATTTATCTAAAGAACATAATGAATTAAATCCCATAGTTCTTTCCATTAATGAACTTAAAAAATGTAAAAATGAAATTGAAGGAGTAAATGAAATATTAAATAATGATAATACGGATTCTCTATTAAGAGAGGAAGCTACAAAGGAACTCTCAAAACTCAAAAAATTATTGCCAGAGTTAAGCAATAAAACTCAAAAACTATTAGTTCCTAAAGATCCGGATGATAATAGAGATGCAATAATAGAAATTAGAGCAGGAACAGGTGGAGATGAAGCTGCACTATTTGGGACTAATTTGCTAAAAATGTACACTAGATACTCTGAAATACAAAACTGGAAATTTGAAATTTTATCATTTTCAGAAAATGCTTTAGGTGGCTGCAAAGAAGTTTCAGCAAAAATAACAGGTTCTAATGTCTTTGGAAGATTGAAATTTGAAAGTGGAGTACACAGAGTACAAAGAATCCCTTCTACAGAAACTCAAGGTAGAATACATACTTCTGCAGCAACTGTAGCTATTTTACCTATTGTGGAAGAAGTAGACATAGCTATAAACAATAATGATTTAAGAATAGATACTTTCAGGGCTCAGGGTGCTGGAGGACAGCACGTAAATAAGACTGATAGTGCCGTTAGAATTACTCATTTGCCATCAGGAGTTGTCACTCAATGCCAAGATGCAAAATCACAACACAAGAACAAATCAAAAGCTATGGAAATGTTAAGATCTAAGTTATATGATTCTGCAAAAAAAACCAGAGACGCTGAAAGGAGTAAAACCAGGAAAGCTCTAGTTGGATCTGGTGATAGATCTGAACGTATTCGTACCTATAACTTTCCTCAAGACAGAATTACAGATCACAGAATCCACTTAACGTTACATAAAATTGAAGAAATATTATCTGGTGACAGACTTAATGAAATAATAGATGTACTTTTGGCAAAAGATGAAAGCTATAGTCTTTCACAATTTACCAAAAACTAATGCAAAAAAATAAAGTTATGAACATAAATCAAATAATTTCACAGGCATATAAGATTCTTAAAAACGCAGAAATACCAAATCCTAGAATGGAATCTAGTCTAATTATATCAGATACACTAAAAATTTGTACAAGTAGTATCTTGTCAAATAATAAAAATTTAAAAGATAAACATGTTGAAAAAATACTTTCAAGAGTAAATAGACGTGCCCTTCGAGAGCCATATGCTTATATAATAGGGAAAAAATCCTTCTATAATCTAAGTATTATGGTAAATAAAAATGTCCTTATACCTCGGCCAGAAACAGAGCACTTAATTGATACAGTCTTAGAAAATACTAAAGAATTAAGTAAAAAATTAAATATTATAGATATA
>PTKJ01000109.1 GCA_002937675.1 Alphaproteobacteria bacterium MarineAlpha9_Bin1
CAAAGACATTATAAAATTAATAAATAATAAAATTTTCAAAAAATTATATTCATGATTCTAAAATAAGCAAGATTACTTTTTAACTCTTTAAAAATAATATTTCAATTCTAGTTCTAGCCAACTATCTTGCCTTAGAATATATATTGTAGAACTTGGCCTTCCGTTCTGATAAATAGCTCCTCTTATAGTGCCAGTTAACGAATCATTAATCCTTCTGCCTAGATCAAACTGATATGTCTGGCCATCTCCATCTAAATCAAAAGTAGAGCTCACAAATATTTCACTATTTTTACTGTCGTTAAATGAAAACCTAGTAGCAATGAATAAATCATCTTGTAATAGATCACTAGATTTATCCCTGCGACTATCAAAATTATATTCTAATATTAGAGCTAGGTCTTCTTGATCTCCCAAAACTCTATATAATGTATGCTCAAAACCAAATACAGAAGCTAAAAATTCAGTTATTTTGCCAGAAGAGTCTCTTTGCCCATCTCTAGTTATTAATTCCAACTTATACAGTGTAGCACCAGTTGTTTTTTGAAGCGTTCCTCCCAATTGGCGTATTCTTTGATATGCCGCTCCATAGTTTGTTATTCCATCAATAATCCTTAAATCTATAGAAGGCTCTCGAGCATACCCTAAAAACGCATGAGTACTTATATCAATATCTTCATAGGTATTTAACCACCTAAAGGCAAATTCTGGAGTCCATTGACTCCCTCCTTCAAACTTTGCATTCCTTTTCAAAAAATGTGGGTCAGTTCTTAATCGTCCTTTTTTCCCGGGTCTCGGTCTTTCTCTAAAATATGGTAAAATATAAAACTCAAAGTAACCTTCATCGCGTATCAAGGTAATATTACCTAATGGCTGTCCTAATTTGGTTTGATAAAATGGATCATCAACTTCATCAAATTGGTTCACAATATCAACTAAATTTTTTGATTCTGTAACTCCCCAAAATATTTGTCCAATTCCTATTGAAGCTTCCCAATCATTTCCATAATTTGTATAAAGAAATTCTCTAAAATCAATCTTAGATCTATTGGGATCTGTATTATCCAATCTAATAAAAGGACTAAATACTAAGGAACCATGCTCCTCAAAGTTAGTAAAGAACTCAGGCTTTAAGGCCATAGATAAATTATTATGTTTTTGACCGGAATATTCTGGGGCAGAGGGAAAATATCTACCAGATAAGGATAGTTCTCCTTCAAATTCTATATCTTCAAAAAAAGAATGAGCTGCATTATTAGCTGCCAAGGAGAAAAAAAATAAAAAAAAATAAGTAAATTTCAGACTTGTAATATTAACATTACCTAACACGTTTTAAAGCCTGACGATTAAAATCATTATCTTTTAAACCAGATTGAAAAACGATACTCTCAATAATAATTTCCGTTTCTTTTCTAGTATTATGATTAACCATATGTAAAAAATGAGCACGCCAATATTTTTCTAAATATTGTTTATAGTCAGAAAAAGTCAATGTCTTTAATAAAGAATCTTTACGGTCATAAAAATCTATTTTCCAAACTCTAAATTCATCATAATCCATCCATAAGACTCTCTTGGTATAGCCAGAATTTTTCTCTACAGGATAATCCTCATTAACAAAACAACTTAGTTCTTTCTTTCCTGGGCATGGGACATCTTCTATCCATTTATAAGTGTATTTTTCAATTTCCTGGCTAGAAAGATCTTCATATGCAAATTCAGAACCTACAAACGAACCCGTTTTATTGTCAGAACTTATCCTTTTAACCCTTTTAAGTGCTGGCAAGTAAAGCCACTGGTCATCTGGGCCCTCTTTATGAGTAAAAGTTAAAACAGCCGTTCCTGAAACATCACGTGGATGTTCAAATATAAATATTGATTTATCACCATCATCTAATAGCTCAAGGGTTTTGGAATAAAATTTCCTTATACTTTCCTCTCCTTGAGCATTTCTTAACTTCATTTTCATTTGTGATACCGTATCTTGAAAACCCTCATCCCTTAAATCACCCTCTATCGCTAATCTTAATCCCATTTCTTCTGGAGTTTCAGCTAACACGGTTAAGCCCGAAAATAAAAAAATGCAAAATGCTATGATAAAGAAATTATTTATAATATTGTTCATAATTACATCCTAATAAATAGTTTATGATTTACTAATTAAATTTTCTAATTTTACCAATAATGGAGGCAAAAAGAAAAAATCTGCTATTAAAGCTAATGCTATAGTAATCATAGATAATTGGGCCAAATCAGAATTAACCCTAAAACCAGAGCTAGCTAAAACCATAAAACCTCCGACTAAAGCCACGGAAGTCACTAGTAAAGCAAACCCTACGGTAGAAAAAGCATACTTTACAGAATCCTCTGGATTTTTACCTAATTCTTTTCTTCCTCTCAAATATTTACTTAAGAAGTGAACAGTATCATCTACTACAATACCCAAAGTCATTGCCCCAACAACAGCAATTGCAATTCCTACTTCTCCGACAAAATAACCCCAAATACCAAACGCCATGGCTGCAGGAAAAAGATTTGGAACTAAACTAATAATGCCAATCGTAAAACTTCTAAATGCTAAAATCAGAATGAGAGAAATAATTACCAAAGCTATGAATGAACCAAAAAGCATAGAATTAATATTTCTTTCTGACAAATGAGCAAAAATAACTGATAAACCTGATCCTATAGTTTGAAAGGATGGGATATTATCAGACAACCACACTTGTGCTTTTTCATCTAAGCCTCTCAAATGCGCTGAAGACGCATGCTGCACAGAAACCGTCATACGCGTAGCGGACTTTGGAACATTTATCCTGCTATTCAAGTCCAGCCCAAAAGGAACTGATAGCTCATATAACAACATAAACTGTGCTGCAAGTTCCCTATTTTCAGGAATACGATAGAAAGATTCATCATCTCCATTCATAGCTTTGTTTAACCTTTTTATGGTATCCGAGATTACACTTACGTGATTTACTCCGTCCTGATCTCTATACCAATTTGCAAATTTATCTAAATTAGCTAAATATTCAGGATTATTAATTCCTCCCTCTTCACCAGAAGGTACGGAGTATTCTATAACATTTAAACCGGTCAGATTATCTTCGAGAAAGTCTGAATGACTCCTAATTTCAAATTCATGTCCAAAATAAGTGGTCCAAGTATCATCTAACTTTATATAGCTAATACCAAAAAGAAAGACCACAACTAGAATACCTGTAACCCGAAATAAAATTTTTTGCTTAGATACTACAAAATCTCCCAACCTAGTCATTAAACTATCAGCAATGGATATCTCCGTCTGTCTTACTCTTGCTGGTAAAATAGCCAACAACGAAGGCAACACCAAAGATGCATTAACAAATGCTATTAAGTTGCCTGCTGCTAGCATATACCCTAACTCTCGAAATGGGGGAGAATCAGAAAAATGCATTGACAAAAAACCAACAGACGTTGTAGCAGAAGTAATAAAAACAGGCTGAATATTCACTCTTAGAGATTCTATTATTGCATGTGATTTATCCTTGCCTTTCCTCATCTGTTGTCTTTGCGTACTGATGATATGAACACAATGTGCAATGGTTAAGATCAAAAGCATCAAGGGAGCATTACTCGTAACAGCATTGATAATGACTCCCATATAACCAGAGGCACCCATCATTCCTACTGCAGATATTATTGCAATGAAAGCTGTTAAAAAGGCGGCAGTTATAGATCTGAGCGCCACCCCTGCAATAATAAAAATAACCAATAAGGTAATAGGAAG
>PTKJ01000011.1 GCA_002937675.1 Alphaproteobacteria bacterium MarineAlpha9_Bin1
TATATCTCTAAACCAGCTTACGCTAATAGTGAGTGACACTATTATTACCGTAGCTATTAGTATTATATGTGAATGTGATTTTTTCATTATATTACTATTACCTATTTCTAATACCTTCTAGATGACTAATTCTCTTTTTTCTTCTTAAAATAAATACTATTATTGAAGCAAAAAAAACAATAATTGGCATGAGCCATATATTAGATATTTTGAGGAATAAACCTAATTTTTCAATATCAACTCTAAGCTCTCGTTGAACATCTCTTAATTTTTTTCTTATATTTATAATTTGTTCTCTATATACTTTTAATGTATCTGCATGTTCTTTTGAAAGTATAGGAGCGCTTTCTTTTACTTCCACTGAAGCAGTTCTTTGTAAGTTTCTTAATTTTTGTTCAGTATTTTTGAGTTCTTTTTGTAATCTTTGCTCAGTTTCTCTATAAGCAGTTTCAGCCTTTCTTGTCAGCTCTGCAACTACTATAAAAGGCCTAGTTGAAATACCTCTACTTCTCAAAGCTATTAGTTCTCCTTTCCCTGATAGAGCTTCTACTGCATTTATTATAAGTGAGCCATTATCTGCGATAGGATTAAATACTTCTCTACCAAAATTATCCTGCGATTGATTCCAAGTTTGATTTGCTAGTATGTCTGTATCTGCAAAAACTATAATATTGGCTTGTGACGATGCAATATGATTTGCATTTGTTATAGTTTCGTTATTTTCAATTTTATCATTATAAGCAGACTTAAAATTTCCAGTAATCCTAGCAGCTAAATTTAAATTTCTATTTACAGGTATGAACTCAGATAATAATAAAGTAGGATCTGGTCTGAATTGTATTTTAAACCTTTCAATTAACATAGAATCTTTGCTGGATGTCAAAAGCGGTTCCAGTTGTACACTAGAATCTTTTGTTAGTTCTATAGCACCCGATGTATTAATTAAAATAGTTTCAAGTTCATTTGTAACACTATCATTAGGATTTAATAATTGTTTGTCCAAAGACATCCATAGTACATAAGTCGTAACTCTTAAATTTGGAGGCCTACCAATAGTAACTTGTCTTCCATAAATTCTATCTCCAACTATCATACCTGGTTCTACGAAAAAGCCATATTTTTTAAATAAAGAATTTAGATTTGAGCTAGGTATAAATGTTCTTCTTTGTTCTAATGGAAGCGCATTTCTTTCTATCTCTGAATAAGGGTCCATAAAAAATATTACTCCTTTTCCTGTCATTATAAATTGATCAATTGCATACTTTGATTCTTCATCTAAATTTTTAGGATGAACCAACATTAGAAGATCAATATTTTCAGGAATGGATCTAAAGGCATTTCCTAAATTTATGACCTCAAATAGTTCACTTAATCTTTCATAAATAATCCATGGTTTAACAAATTCTGTGCTGGGAGCACCTGGGTAAGCTAATCCACCTCCTATAGGCAAGGATGATGCCATTCCTAGTTTTAGCTTTTTAGGATTGGCCAAATCATTTATTATTCTAGACAAATCGTACTCTAAATAAGATTCTCTACTTTGATCAAAATAAGGAATTACTGAAATATCGTCGGTAGAATTAGAAGCTACTAATCCAAAATAAAATTTTTCTCCAGCTTGAGATAAAGGTATTCCTTGTAGTCCAAATATCATGGCCAAATCTTCATTATCAGTAAAAGGTTCGGGATCTACCCTTTCTAAAATTATATTTCCATTAGAACCTACCACATATTCTTCCATCAACTCTCTAACTCTTTGACCATACTCTCTCAAAGAAGGAATATCTCTACTTAATTTATCTGAAAAAAATAATCTTAAAGTTATAGGTTCATCAATATTTTCTATAACTTCATATGTGCTCTGATTAAGGGTATACAAATTGTCTTGAGTCAAATCTATTCTTGCAGAATTAAATAGCTGGTTACTTAAGGTGTTTAAAGAAATGAATAGAATTATTATGCAAATAATTGACAGATTAATAAGCCATTTATTTGATAATGTACTTGAATTTGAGGAGGTAACCATAAATTATAAACCCTTATTTTTATTTATAAAAATAACATTCAAAAATAATGCTCCTACAATTAAAGAAATAAAAAATATGATATTTCTTAAATCAATAACTCCTCTTGTCATGTCCATAAAATTAGTAATAAAACTAAAAGAGGCTATAGTGTCTAGTAAAGCTTGAGGGGCCCAGCTAGAGAAAAAGTTTAGTACTATTGGCATACCACTAACAGTAAACAAAAAACATACAGCTATTCCTACCACAAAAGCTATTACCTGATTTCTTGTTAATGATGAAATACAAGAACCTATTGCTAAGTATCCACCTGCCATAAGTAAACTTCCACAATAACTAGAAACTATTACGCCATTATCAGGATTTCCTAGGTAATTCACCGTTATCCATATTGGAAATGTAAAAAAAAGTGCAATTGCAGTAAATACCCAAGCAGCAAAAAATTTACCTAATACAGCTTGCATTAAAGTTATAGGGAGAGTCATCAACAATTCTATAGTTCCATTTTTTCTCTCTTCTGCCCATAATCTCATAGCAATAGCTGGAATTAAAAAAAGATATAACCATGGATGCCAGTCAAAAAATGCAGATAAATCAGCTTGTCCTCTTTCATAAAATGAACCTAAATAAAAAGTAAACAATCCAGCAAGTAATAGAAATATAACTAGGAATACGTAAGCTACTGGAGTAGCAAAATATCCGTACAATTCTCTTTTAGTAATTACAATGATATTCTTCATAAACCTTCCTCACCTAAAGTTAATTCTCTAAAAACATCATCTAAGGTAGAATCTTTTTGTTTTCCCAGTTTAAGTAATTCATTTGGAGATTTATCTATAATCATTTTTCCATTAGATATAATCATCGCTCTTGTGCAAACGGCATCTACTTCTTCAAGAATATGAGTAGAAATAATTATAGCCTTATCTGAGGACATTTCAGTTATTAATCTTCTAACTTCATGCTTTTGATTTGGATCAAGTCCATCAGTTGGTTCATCTAAAATTAAAATATCCGGATCATGAAGAATGGCCTGTGCTAGACCTACTCTTCTTTTGTATCCTTTTGAAAGCGTTTCAATTTGCTGGTATAAAACTTTTTCTAATCCTAACTTATCTATTGCTATATAAATTGATTTATCATCATTAAAATTTTCATTTTTTCTTAAACTAAAAATAAATTTTAAAAAATTTAAAACGGTCATTTCACCGTAAAGTGGCGCACCTTCTGGAACATAGCCAATTTGTTTTTTTGCTGATAAAGGAAATTCTTGAATATTTAAGTTTGATATTAAAACATCCCCCGAACTAGGTGAAAGAAATCCCGTAATCATTCTCATAGTGGTAGTTTTTCCAGCACCATTAGGCCCCAGAAAACCAAGAACTTCACCTCGATCCAAATTAAAACTAATATTTTCAACAGCCGTAAAAGGTCCGAACTTTTTTGTTAATTGATTAACCTTAATTAGCATTAAATATGTTCCCTGTTGGAGAAAAATATATATTAAGACATTTTATTAATACTTGATTAAAAAACTTTCAAGTTTTAAATAAAAAAAATACTATATAAAATAAAATAATATTTTATAACGTTAAAAATAATTATAAAGGATAAATATGGAAACTGAATCCTTTCTCATAAATAAAAAGTTTAAAGCACCTTTTTTTAGACTAAAAAATGTTGATGAGCAATATTATTCAATTGATGATTTATTAGGTAAAAATGGAACACTAATAATGTTCATATGCAATCACTGTCCATATGTGAAAGCGGTAGCAAATAAAATAGTTAGAGATGCAAATGAATTATACAAAACAGGAGTCAATAGTATCGCTATAATGTCAAATGATGTTGAAGAGTATCCTGAAGATAGTTTTGATAATATGAAAAAGTTTTATAAAAAATATCATTTCTCATTTCCTTATCTTTACGATGAAACACAGGAAATCGCTAAAAAATATGATGCTTCCTGTACTCCAGATTTTTATGGTTTTGATAAAAATAAACTATTGAAATATAGAGGAAGGATAGATGGTGCAGGGCTAGAAATAAACAATAATGCCATTAGAGAATTATTTATTTCTATGAAAGCAATTGTAAATAATAAGAAAATTCCATTCAATAACCCGAGTATAGGATGTTCCATAAAATGGAAAAAAAAATATGACCACTAGTATTAAAGCTACTATTTCTATAAATAAAAAAGATTTAGTATATTCCATTAGAAAAGACAAAAATATTGTTCAAAGCAGTATTGAAGAAGGAATAAAACTTCCTTACAGTTGCCGTTCTGGAGTTTGTGGTACATGTAAAGTAAAACTGACAAAAGGAGAAATCAGTAAAGAAAATAGTATAAATTATGTACTTACAGAGAAAGATAGAAAAAATAATATTTTTCTTGCATGTCAATCAAAAGCTATTACTGATAATATAGAAATAGATTTACTAAGCCCACTTCCAATTCAGTCAAGTTTATATAAAAGTATGTCTCCAAAAAAACTAATCGCAGAAGTGGTAATTTCTAGACAAATAAGTTCTTTGGTCAAAGAAGTAGGAATGAGTATTTCCAAAAATAGTAACTTTTTATACGAAGCAGGTATGAACATGGAATTCGTAATTCCTGATATTAGTCCCAACAGGGAATATTCCATTATAGATGCTCCTAACAAGTCAGGTGCTCCGCCAAACGGAATACTAAGGTTTTTGGTGGCTTGCCATAAAAACTCTAAAGCTAGTAATTATATAAAAGAACAAATTAATGTTGGAGATATAATAACTATATTTGGTCCCTTTGGAAATTTTTCATTACCTGCTAAAAAGAATAAACCTATTCTTGCTTTATCTGCTGGCACAGGGATATCTCCCATACTGTCTTTACTTCAAGAAAGAGTGAAAAACAAAGTAAGTAAGCAAATCATGTTAGTTTCATCCTTTAGAAAAAGGAATGAAGTATTATTGATGGATGAAATAGAAAAACTATCTTATAAAGAAGAATTATTTTCGTATAAAATTACTCTAACTAGAGAAAAGGCTAAAAATGAAACCAGGTTTCTTTATGGAAGAATACCCTCTATTATCAATAAAATATATTCGAACTTAAAGGAACACATTATATTAATAGCTGGCTCTCCTCAATTCGTGGAAGATTGCTCTAAAAAAGTTTTAATTCTAGGAGCTAAACAAAAAAATATTTTTATAGATAGCTTTAACTATAAGTCATAACTATTTAATTTTGTTTATTATTTTTTTTGTTATCTATTACTTTATAGTCAGCTTCTGTAAAATTTTTATTATTAGAATTATCGTTAATATCGTTTTTCTTAAAAAAGTATTTCTTAAAGTACCTTATATATAAATAATATAAAGCTACGCATCCGATCAATATTATACCCACAAAAAAGGAAAAAAATAAAACTAAAGCTATTATTATCGTGGCTATAACTAAACCTAAACACCCAAACTTTGGACTGAACGATGATAGATATATTTTGTTATTCAATTTGATGCAATCTTTGTTCTAAAAATCTATTTTAGCATATTGTTTTAGATAAAAGTCAGAATTTCCTAAAAAAGTATCGAGTAAAGTAAGTCTTTTAAAATATTGACCTATTTCCATTTCCTCCGTAACTCCCATGCCACCATGTAATTGTATAGCTTCTTGTCCTAGTTTCTTTCCACCTATTCCTATATGAATCTTAGATGAATAAATTGTTTTTTTATTAGTTAAGGATTTATTATTTGTTAAAGCAGACATTGCGGAAAGAGAAGACATTTCTTCACTAAGTATAAGCATTTCAACTGCTCTGTGTTGTATGGCTTGAAATTTTCCTATAGCCACTCCAAATTGCTTTCTTGTGGAAATGTATTCTAGTGTCATTTCATACATTTTTTCCATTATTCCTGACGCTTCTGCAGCAGAAGCAACTATCGTATTAAGAAAGGTTTCTTCTATAATCTCATAACCATTATCTTTTTCACTTAGAAGATATTCATCATCTATTTTAAGATTCTTCATTCGAATCTCAGCAGCTCTAAAACCATCTATTGTAGGATAATCTTGTATATTCAAATTCGGAGAATTTGCATTTAAACAAAAAATTGATATACCATTTTTATCAAAACGATCACCACTAGTTCTTGCTGAAATCAAAATATAATCAGACTGCCCCCCTCCAAATACTACTGTTTTATGCCCATTTATCTCCCAACCATTTGATGTTTTTTTTGCTATAGTTTCCACATCATGTGAATTGAAACGAGAGCCTGGCTCAGCGTATCCAAAAGATGCTTTTTTTTCACCTTTTATAATATCTGATAAGATATTATCTCTTAAATTGCCTTGAGGACATAGAGTTAATAATTTTCCACTCATCACGATGGTTGAAACATAAGGTTCTATAACTAATCCTCTACCAAAAGCTTTCATTAAAATCATTAAATCTACCAAACCACCTCCATGTCCCCCTAATTCTTCAGGAAATGGTAGACCTAGCCATCCTAGTTCCGAAAATGATTTCCAAATACTTTCATTAAAGCCCTTAGCTTCTGCAATAATTTTTCTTCTTTTTTGTGAGTGATAGTTATCGGTAATAAATTTCTCAACAGAACTTTTAATTAATTCTTGGTCTTCACTAAAAGATAAATCCACTTTTTTTCCTACTCTATAATCCTAATACCATTTTAGCTAAAATATTTTTTTGTATTTCGTTTGATCCTCCGTAAATAGTAGTTTTTCTTGTATTAAAATATTTGGGAGCCGAGGAAACACCCCATGAAGGTCCCACTATTGGTTCGTTACTACCCTTCTCCATGGACTTCATTTGATAGGGATAAGCGTAATACCCACTTGCTTCCAATGTAAGCTCTGTGATTTGCTGTTGTATTTCAGAACCTCTTATTTTTAAGATAGATGCCTCTGCACCCGGGGGGTTCCCTTTTACAGCATCAGAAATAACTTTTAGCTCAGCATACTCTAAGGCCTGTAACTTGACTTCACATTTAATTAATTTATCCATAAACCTGTCATTTTTTGTTAAACTTCTGCCACCATCTAAATTTAAACGAGCTATTTCCTTAACCCTAGATAAAGCTTTTTTTGATCTAGCAACTTCTGCTATGGATACTCTTTCATGACCAAGCAAATATTTTGCAACAGTCCATCCTTTATTTTCTTCATGGATAAGATTTTCTAATGGAACTTTTACGTTTTCTAAATAAACCATATTGATTTCACTACTACCATCCAAAGTGACAATAGGGTTAACTGATATTCCTTCAGATTTCATATCTATAAGTATGAAAGATATTCCCTCTTGTGGTTTGCAATCTGATCTAGTTCTAACCAACACAAACATCATATCAGCGTGATGAGCTAAAGAAGTCCAAGTCTTTGTTCCATTTATAATATAACAATTACCATCTTTAATAGCCTTCGTGGAAAGCGATGCAAGATCTGATCCTGACCCTGGTTCGGAATATCCCTGGCACCACCATTGATCACTAGATAAAATTTTAGGAAGATATTTTTTCTTTTGTTCTTCTGTACCATATTTTATTATTACAGGTCCCACCATAGTAACTCCAAAAGGAATTGTTCTAGGTGTAGAAGCTGCACCGCATTCCTCATCAAAAATATATCTCTGAGTCAATGACCAACCTGTTCCACCATATTCTTTTGGCCAATTAGGAGCCATCCATCCTTTATTTGATAGTTTTATTTGCCACTCTTGGGTATCTTCCTTACTAACGGGTAATCCTTCACCAATTCTTCTAGCAGTTTCCTTATTCAAATTATCTTCTATGAATGATTTGACTTCTTCCCTAAATATTTGATCTTTATTACTAAAGTCTAAATTCATTTTTTTTCCTTTCTACTTATTAGAAAAAACAGATATATTAAATCACCGTATTTCTTAACAATGTATAATATATTTTAACAATTTAAAACGAAAATACTTACATGATTTTAATAGATATTATATCCGATACAGTTTGTCCATGGTGTTACATAGGAAAAAAAAGACTAGAACAAGCTATCAAAAAATCTAGTGACTTAAATTTTAATATTAGCTGGCATGCATTTCAACTAAACCCTAATATGCCAAAACAAGGAATGGATAGAAAGGTTTATTTATCCAAAAAATTTGGTGGATCCCATAATGTTGAAAATTTTTATTTACAAATTGAAAAGGCTGGTTCCTTAACTGGTATAGATTTCAGATTTGAAAAAATATCTAGAATGCCTAACTCTTTTAATACTCACTTGTTAGTGGAATATGCAAAAGAAAAAAAGTTACAAAATAAAATTGTTGAAGACTTATTTAAATCCTATTTTCTAGGAGGTAAAAACATAGGAGAGCCTACTATACTGACTGAAATTGCCATAAATTGTGGAATTGAAAATTTTACATACGAAGAATTAATAAATCGAGAAGACTTAAGAGAAAATATAAACAAAACCGATTTAAATAATAAAAAAATAGGTATTTCAGGAGTACCTTTTTTTATTTTTAATAAAAATCTTGCTGTTTCAGGTGCACAAGAAAGCGAAGTTTTTGAGAGAGTTTTAGAGACTTGCTTATTAAATGATAAATAATTTATTCCGTTATATAGCCTAAACTATAAGAAATTTCTTCTATCGTTTTTAAACGATCATCGACAGAAACCCAATCCTTATCAATAAAAACTTTTTGATCTTTACGTAGTTTAATCAAATAAGTAGAGTTTTTCATCCATTTCAATAATCTTTCAGGTATAATTGAGCCGTCACTTCTAAATTCTATTAACACACCATTTTTACTCGTATCTATCTTATTTATGGAAGCATTAATACAATTTCTTTTGATCTTCATTATTGAAAATAAGTATTCTAATTCTTGAGGTATTTTTCCAAATCTATCAATGAATTCTGCAGCCAGTGATTCAAATTCCAAGTCATTTTCAACTCTCCCAATTCTTCGATATAATTTTAATCTTAAACTAAGATCCTGAACGTAATTTTCTGGAATAAGTGCTGAGGCTTGAATGTTTATTATCGGAGACCAATCTTTTATATATTTTTTTTCACCAGTAATATCTAAAACGGCTTCATTTAGTAATTTTTGATATAAACCAACCCCAATCTCTCTTATTTGTCCTGATTGTTCATCTCCAAGTAAATTTCCAGCCCCTCTTATATCTAGATCATGAGATGCTAAACTAAATCCAGCTCCTAATCCTTCAAGTGATTCAAGAATTTGCAAACGTCTTTTAGAGCTTTCAGTTAAAGGTTTATTTGGCTCTAATAAAAAATAAGCATATGCTCTTTTGTTTGATCTACCTACTCTTCCTTTAAATTGGTATAATTGCCCTAATCCAAACATTTCAGCCTTATAGACAATAATAGTATTAGCGTTTTGTATATCCACCCCATTTTCTAAAATGCTTGTGGCTATTAGTATCTTAGTATTACCAATATATAAATTTAGCATAGAATTTTCTATGGTCTGTGGCTTCATCCTACCATGAACTACATCTATGTTTACGTTATCAACTATTTTTCTTATTTTATTTTCAAAGGTTTCAATATCGGAAATACGAGGTACAATACAATATACTTGCCCTCCCCTATTGAGTTCTCTGTTTATGGCTTCTCTAATTATATATTCATCATAGGGAATTATGAATGATCTTATTGGCAATCTATCTTGTGGAGGAGTAGCAATGATTGACAGATCACGAATTCCCGAAATTGCCATCTGTAATGTCCTCGGTATAGGAGTGGCTGTCAAAGTCAAAACATGAACACTTGAAGTAAGACTTTTAATTTTCTCTTTTTGTAATACTCCAAATCTTTGTTCCTCATCAATAACAAACAATGCTAAATTCTTAAATCTTATATTATCGGATAATAAAGAGTGGGTTCCAATTATTATGTCGGTTTCTCCTTTACAAAGTTGATCTACAATTATTTTTTTTTGACTTGGTTTTGTTAATCTTGATAACTGTGAAATTTTTACATTTTCATTTTTAAATCTCTCTTTGAACGTCTCTAAATGCTGTCTAACTAATACTGTAGTAGGTGCGATAACAGCTACTTGAGTATTGGACTTCACCGCTATGAATGCAGCTCTCATTGCAACTTCTGTTTTTCCAAAACCTACATCACCACAAATTAATCTATCCATTGGTTTATCTAATTTAATGTCGTTAATTATATCTTTTATTGCTTCTAATTGATCTTCAGTTTCATAATAATTAAATTTTAAAGAAAAATTTTCATATAACTCTTTCTCTACTTTTAGCTTTTTAGCCTTTTTAAGCTGTCTATCAGTAGCTATTCTAATGAGAGTCTCCGCTAAATCTCTAATTTTTTCTTTAGCTTTATTTTTTTTATTATTCCATGATTTTGCCCCTAACTTATCCAGTGAAACTAAAGAATTATCCCCACCATATTTAGTTAAAAGATTTATGTTCTGTACTGGAACGTAGACTTTATCACCACCTAAGTATGATAAAGCTAAGCATTCAATTTTAAATCCATGAATAGTCATTGTTTGAAAACCTAGATATTTACCTAATCCATACTCTGAATGTATTAAATGATCTCCAACATGAAAATTTTCGACTTCTTTTAAATCTATGCTATTTCTTTTTCTTTTTCTGCTATAGGAAGATAATTTTTTACCAAAAATATCATTTTCTGTAATAATTACTAGGTCATTGGTCTGAAAACCTTCATTGAGATTGAATATTAATAATGAGGTTTTATTAGTATCAATATTAAATTTCTCATCCCAAAAATTTTGAAAGTCATAGTTATGAAAACTTTCATAATCTAAAAGCTTAGCTATTCTCCTTCTACTTCCTTCTGATTTACAGGCAATCAAAACTTTAATTTTTTTGTTTTTATGAGCTTTTAAAAAAAATATTAAACTTTTAAATAAACCAACTTTAACAAAACTTTTATTCTTTAATATTCCTGAAGTTACTCTTCCACCTAAATCAACAGATTTTAAGGATGTAGATATTTTACTGAAAAAAATATGATTATACTTTTTTATACTTCTATCAATTGTTTTCCAACTCAAATATAAATCATGAATTTCTAGTGGTTTATAACAGTCTACCGAAGTTTTATTTTTGATAGAATTTATATATGTTAAATATCTTGAATTATAAGCCTCTTTTATTTCATTCATTCTTTGGTTACAGATTTCTTTAAAACCATCACCCAATATAAACATGTAAGAACTATCTATAGTTTCAAAAATAGGCTCTAATTTTTTATAAAAAAGAGAAATCCAATGTTCCAAACCTGGATATCTATTATTTTCAGCAACAGTTTTGTATAAATTATCTTTTACAGAATCAATTCCAAATTTTTCTCTATATAGGTATTTAAAATTACTTATAGTTTTAGAAGAAAGTATAATTTCGGAGACAGGTAATAATGTAATAGAATTAATTTTTTTAAATGTAATTTGCGTTAAAGGATCAAATAATTTTATAGATTCAATAATGTCACCAAACATATCTATCCTAATAGGGTATTGGTAATTAGAACTAAAAACATCTATAATAGATCCTCTTATTGCATACTCACCAACATCAATTACCGTTTCTGACTTTCTATATCCTGCATTAATTAAATTTATAGAAAAATCATCATCTATTGATGAATTTACGATAAGTTGAAATATTTTGTTTGGTAGATATTTTGCACTAACGTTTTTTTGTATTAAAGAATTAATATTAGTTACTACTAGTCTAGGACAAATTGATTTTTTAGAAAGATTAAGAATTCCATTTATTCTTTCTCCAGTTATTTTAGCATCTGGTGAAGATAGATCGTAAGGAAGGCAGTCCCAAGAAGGAAACTTTATTAATTTTATGGTAGGAAATAACTTTATAAAAGTTTCTGAAAAACTTTGTATCTTATTATTATCTTTTAAAACATATATTAATTTCAAGTCTTTATTAGATAAAAGACTTCTGCCTATTGCCAATAAATCTAATCCTTCTGGAATACCAGAGAATATTAACTTCTTATTATTCTTTAAATATTTATTTAGAATCTTTTATACCTATATTTTTTGAGTACATGATTAGTCTATTTAATAACCGAGAAGAAATCATTACTGGCCATTCTTTTTTTTTCATAAAACAGTTATACAAATTATCATCTGACAGTGAGATAACAAATTTTTCTAAATCTAATAACTCTGTATCTGATAGGGATAAAAAATTCTCATCAAAGAATTGACCCAATAAAATATCCATTTCTTTTGTACCTCTATGCCAACATCTATATTGCAATTTTTTATAAAGATAATTCAACATTACTACCTTGTATTTTTATTGTTCACTTCATAAATTTTTAATTACGTTTATAATTAATTTGATAAGGAGTAAACCTTAATGAGACCAAAAATATTAGAGCCTTTATATTATAATATACAAAACATTTCAGGTATTGGTCCCTATTATACTTCCCTAATTAAAAATTTAGTTGGCGATAGGTACAAAGATATACTTCTTCATATGCCTACCTCTTCTATCAAAAGAAAAATAATTAATAATGTATTAGAATCTCAAATTAATCAAAAAATAATCTTTACTGGGATAATAACTAGTACTTGGACTACTTATAAAAAACCTAGAATGTCTATTGCTACAGTTAAATTTAAGGAAACAAATATTTCTATTATATATTTTAATGTAAAAAAAATATGGTTTGAAGGATTATTTAAAAAAGGAAATGAGCTAGCTATAAGTGGAACACTTCAAAAGAGAAATAGTAAATATCAAATTGTGCATCCAGATTATGTAGAAAATAATATTAAAACTAGAATCCCTTTATTTGAGACTCTTTATCCTTTAACTAAGGGCTTAAATAAAAATAAATTGAGCTCTGTAATTCAAAAAGTAATTAATGTGCTTCCGTCATTCGAAGAATGGATAGATCTGAAATTAATAAAATCTAAAAAATGGCCAAAATTTGATGAAGCGATTAAGTCTATACATTTTCCTCGTAATCAAAAAAGTTTGGATCAATATCCTATATTTCTTGAAAGATTAGCATATGATGAAGCATTATCTAGACAATTAGCACTAAATTTAATTAGAGTTCATAAAAGAAAAAAAATAAAAAAAGCTAAAAACTCAAAAGCTTTTCTGAGAAAAAAACTTTCTTCATTGCTCCCTTTCAAACTTACAAAGAGCCAAAATAATGTATTACTAGATATATATAAAGATTTAAACTCTAATGAAAAAATGTCTAGGCTAATACAAGGTGACGTAGGAAGTGGAAAAACAATAGTAGCATTTTTTTCTTTATTATATGTTGTAGAATCTGGATACCAAGGAGCACTAATGGTACCCACCGAAATCTTATCACAACAACATTATAATTTTTTTAAAAAATATTCTGATGGTTTAGGTATAAAAATAGAACTACTAATAGGAAAAGAAAAAAATCTTAAAAAACAAAAAATTTTAAGTAAAGTTAGTAACGGATTAGTAGATATAATTATAGGTACTCATGCAATAATTCAAAAAAATGTAAAATTTAAAAATTTGGGATTAGTTGTCATTGATGAACAACATAGATTTGGTGTATATCAAAGACTAGCATTATTACAAAAATCTCCTGACGCTGATTTTATGGTTATGACTGCAACTCCTATTCCAAGAACACTAATATTAACAAATTATGGAGACATGGATCTGTCTATAATGAATGAGAAACCCCTAAATAGACCTTTAATAAAGACTATAACTGTTAATAATAATAAAATAAATGATGTAATTAGCTCTATTTCTAACTCTTTAAAAAATGGAGAACAAGTATTTTGGGTATGTCCACTAGTACAAGAATCAGAAAATATAGATTTAATAGCAGTAGAGACAAGGGCTAAATCTTTAAATAATTACTTTCCAAATCAAATTTCAGTTATTCATGGCAAGATGAGCTACGAAGAAAAAGAAAATAACTTAAATCAATTCATTAAATCCCAAAAACCTATTCTAGTTTCGACAACCGTAATAGAAGTAGGAATTGATATACCAAAAGCAAATATAATGATAATAGAACATGCAGAAAGGTTTGGTCTTTCTCAGCTACACCAGTTAAGAGGAAGAATAGGAAGAGGAATGAAAGATTCAATATGTATTCTTTTATATGACAAAAAATTATCGAACGTTGCAAAAAACAGGCTTACGACAATGAAGAATACCAATGACGGTTTTCTTATTTCTGAAAAAGATTTAGAATTACGTGGTCCTGGTGAACTTCTGGGTACTAGACAATCAGGAGAACAATCATTTAGAATATTGGATTTAAATACCCATAAAGACTTAGTAGAAATAGCTAATAATGAAGCTAAACTTATATCTAATAAAAATCCTCAATTATTAGGTAGTCAAGGAAGCGCACTTAAAAATTTGTTGTATTTATTTGATCAAGATAAGGCTGTTGAATTAATTAAAATAGGATAAAGATTAATTATTTTTTATTTTTTTTTATTCTATTAATAGTATTTTCAACATCTTTTAGTAGTTTAATTTCTGCTCCTCTAGTCTGAACCTTAATCCTTTTCTTAATATTTTTATCTGTTGGGGTAATGATACCTCCTGAAATAACCATTTTCATTCCCTCTTCTACAGACATATTAAGCTGGATCAACTCATCTTTAGGGACGAATAAAAGAAAGCCAGAGGTAGGATTTGGAGTAGTAGGCAAAAATATATTTACCATCTCGTTGTCTGTAATATTCTGTACCTCTTCTCTTGTGACACCTGTGATAAATCCTATAGCCCATATACCCCTTCTTGGATATTCTAATAAAACTACTTCACGAAATGATTCTGAAGAAGAAGCTAGAACACTTTCAAATATTTGTTTTAGAGCTCCATATACAGATCTAATAATTGGAAGGCGTTCAATTATACGTTCGCCTAGCTTAATTATGTATCTTCCAACAAATCCTGCTGTAAGGAAACCGATAAAAGTTAAAAGAAGAAACACCACTATAAGACCTATACCAGGTATTTGAAAAGGTAAAATTTCGTCGTAATGGTATTCAACTGGGATAATTGCACGTAGTTTGTTGTCAAAAAATTCCACAAAAATAATTGCAAAGTAAACCGTTAGACCTATAGGAGCTGTTACAACTACTCCAGTTAAAAAATAACCTCTAAACTTTGCAAAAATGCTTCTAGTATTTTTCATTTATAAATCCAGTTAAATATTTTTCAATTCTTAAAAAATTTGTTTAGATACTTAATTGTTTCTTCTGGCTTCTCTTCTGGTATAAAATGACCACATTCCAAGCTAAAACCTTGAACATTTATAGCCCATTTCTTCCAGACTTTTATTGGATCATACAATTCTTCTACTGTTCCTTTTTTACCCCAAAGAATTAATAAAGGACATACAATTTTTTTCTTTCTATCTTTATTGTGATCATCCATGTCTATTGAAGCTCCTGCTCTATAATCTTCGCAGCTAGCATGAATAGCATCAGGTTGAGAAAAACATCTTACGTATTCAGAAATAACATTTTCTGACATATGTTTTTTATTTAAACCCCACATAGATAATTTTGATCTGAGATAATATTCTGGATCTTTTCCTATTAAAGTTTCAGGAAATGGCGATTTTTGAATTAAAAAAAACCAATGATAATATCTTTGGGCTAACTTCATGTTAGCTGTATCATAAACATGATTAGTTGGAACAATATCTATCAGAACGACTTTATAAATGTTATCTTGATAGTCTATAGCCATTCTATGAGCAACTCTTGCTCCCCTATCATGGCCGACTAAAAAATATTTATCAAATCCCAATTGTTCCATTAATCCAGCTTGATCTTTTGCCATAACCTTTTTTGAATAATTATAATGTTTCGGGTCGGAAGAAGGTTTATCACTATCCCCATAACCTCTTAAATCTGAACAAATAACTGTAAAATCTTTTGCTAATAATGGTGCAACTTTTCTCCACATAATATGAGTTTGAGGGTATCCATGTAACATCAAAAGCGGCAATCCTGAGCCTCCAATTTTATAGTTTATGCTAATTCCATTCACTGCAATTCTTTTGGATTCAAAACCTTCAAACATATTAATGCTCCAAAATCTTGTACAAAATAAATTTATCATATTTTTGTATAATATTATATTTAGTTTTTATTATTATCAGGTTGTTTGTATATTTATTAAATGTAAACTATGGAGAACAATGAAAAAAATATTTCATATCACTTTATTATTAATGTTTAGTTTCTTTAATAATCAAAATTTACATGCCTTCTCACAGAAGGATTTAGAAAAATTATTAAAAACTAATGAATGCATTCAATGTGATTTATCAAAAGCCAACTTTAAAAAGGCCAATTTATCTAATGCAAATCTTCAAGGATCTAATTTAAATGGAGCAAACCTATGGAGAGCAAATCTTAGTAATGCAAATCTAGAAAACTGTTCTTTAGAACAAGCTAATTTAAAAAGAGTAAATTTCAGTAATGCAAATCTTAATAGAGCTAGATTTCATTGGTCTATCATTAGATATGCTATCATGGATGGTGCAACTGCATATCAAGCAGATTTTAGTAAGACAAAAATTAAGAAAACTAATTTAAAACTTGTAAAATTTTGTGAAACTAAAATGCCTTATGGAATTGATAACTCTAACTGTGATAAATGATATTAATTTATTTGCTATATTTTGTACATTAGCCTACCATAAATACCACATATAGAAGTGGAAAAATAATGAGTCTTACTGTAAGAGGAATAAAAATTAATACAGGAGAAACCTTTAAACAAAAGGCACAGCGAGGCATAGAAAAAATTGGTAAGCAATTTGTTGTTCAAAATTTTAACGTAGACATAACGTTAAGAAAAATTAAAAGTAAGTTCTTTGGAGTAAAAATACTTTTTAAAAGTAAGGATTATGGTGTCATAAATGTAAAAAGTTCCGATAATAGTGCAATGTACGCACTATCATCATCAATAACAAAAATAGAAAAAATTATTAGAAGATTGCACAGAAAAATCATATCTAATAAAAGACACACACAAAAACATGACCATATAGATTATATTAATGAACTAGAAAAAAATGATAAAATTTACACCGATAATACGTTAATTGTAGCAAACATGAACTATAAAATTGAAAATTTATCGGTTGCAGAAGCTTCTAATAAACTAATTAATTCTAATCGTAATATATTAATGTTTAGGAATGCTGCACATCTTGGCTTAAATTTACTTCATAGACACACTAATGGTACAATTGAATGGATTGATCCTAGGGGGACAAGAGAAGCAATTAAATTATAAACTTATTTAGTGTCTGAATTTGTTTTAAAATTCTATTTTTAATTTAGGTCTAAGTACTGCAATATATGCAGATCCACTCTTATAGAAAAAATACGGCAAATATATTATTTAATTACTGATAAATTTGTAGATTTAAGATTTACCACCTTGATGGCTTCTCTATTTATTAGCTTATTAACTTTAGGTGCAATTTCATTTTTCCATTTTTCGCTTTCATATACATCTATGTATAATTTTTCTTTGTGTTCTTTACTATTAAACCTTCTTATCCAGACATAAGTTTCATTATCTTCTTCAACTGTAAAACTTCCATTTATAACCATACCCTTAGACACTTGAAAAGGTATTATGGTTTTTTCCATAAATTCAATCCATTCTGACATTTTTCCAGGATATATTTTATATGTTCTTAACTCAAAAAATTCTTCCATATTCAACTCCTTTTTAGTTTTTATTAAATTCAATTATGTTCATTCTCATCGGTTGTATCAACTGGTATTTATTGTCAGTTACTACTGATAAATTATTAAAAATATTTCTAAGCTCTTTCTTAAATTTGTTAATATTTGTTTTTCTTCCTGGATCTGCAGACAATACTGTACTACAAAATTCTGAGAAATTATCAAATTTTATTTTTTCTTCATAAAATATCTCTTTATTGAAAATCACCTTATCACTACAAAATTCTTTTATTGATTCATAAGCTTTAAATCTAATTTCTTTTTCATCATCAATTAGCTTTAAAGTTTCATTAAATGTACCTTCTGATAGAGGCTCAATTATATATAAATCTCCTGTTTCTTTAACTACTCTTCCAGCTTCTTCTATTGCTTTATTCATAAATTTTGTAGAAACATGATGCAGACTGTTAAAAAAGAAAACACAATCAAACTTATTATCTTTAAAAGGTAAATCTTCTGCAAATCCTAATTTAAAATTCATTTTTTTATTTTTACTATTTCTTTTAGCATTTTCTATTTGATCTCTTAAAGGATCTATTCCATATATCTCTTTTGCTCCGTTATTAGAAACCCATATTGAAAACCAGCCGCTACCACAACCCACATCAAGTATAGTTTTATTTTTAAAATTTATTTTTTCCAGAAGTGTGTTTTTTGTTTTTACCCAACTAGACATATTTTTTTCCTATCTGTTTTCAGTATACTATTTTTTTTACTCATAACAAAATATTATATGTTCTTGTTTTGTTCTTATTTTATTATATAATAATTTCTTTAGATGAGGTAATAATGAAAAAAGAAGAACAACAAATATTCTCTTTTATGGATAAAAAAACTAAAGAAATAATAAAGAATGGCGTCATAATTCACAATATAAGTAAGAGTAAATTACTAATACAGTACAAAAAAAAACGCTATATATGTGTAATTAATAGAAAAGGGTTATTAATAGCTTGTTATTTATTATGGTCATAATTCAGTCTTTATGGTGCGGCCAAGAGGACTTGAACCTCCACAGGATTGCTCCTACAACGCCCTCAACGTTGCGCGTCTACCAATTCCGCCATGGCCGCAAAACAAAAAAAACAATAGCTTAATATAAATAAGATATAAACAGATAAATTAAATTACATTTTCTGCATAAGATAAATCTTCAAGAGTATTAACATTAAAAAATGGATCTAAACTATCATATCTCCAATCAACTGAAATAGTATCAATATTAGAAGTAAAATCATCTATTTTTCTAGTTCCATCTATTAAAGCTATTCGTAATCTATCGGCTAAATCCAAAGACCATACTGCAGTAACAGGATGGAGACGATTATTAGATGATGCTACAGCAACTAAAGGTTTATAAATATTGATTTCCAACAACATCCTATTAATAAAATCTTTAGGTAAAAAAGGAAGATCTACCGGAATAGTGGCGACATAACGATTATCTTCTTTTAAACTTTTAGCCCAATTTATTGCTGTTAATATTCCTGCTAAAGGTCCAGAGCCATCTGTATCTTGATTAAATTCATCTAAAATAACGGGATAATCTAAGGAATTATAATCTTTATTATTTCTAGCATTTATTGATAAAACAGTGACTTGGTTTTTTATATTTTCTATAGAATGATATATCAAAGGCTTGCCGGATAAGTTTATAAAAGCCTTTCCTTGTCCCCCTATTCTTCTTCCCTTTCCTCCAGATAATATACAACCAGGGATCATATTACTTTCTTTCTATATTTTTTAATAAGTTAATCAAATATAATCCTATTTAATCCTGATAAAGCGATAAACCTTTTTCCTTTAGCTCTGCCTATTAAAGTCAAGCCAGATTTTTTCGCTAATTCTACTCCAGCAGCTGTGAAACCGGATCTAGAAATTAAAATCGGAATATGCATTTGTACCGTTTTAATCACCATTTCACTCGTCAGACGGCCTGTAGTATAAAGCAGCATCTTTGAAACATCTTTTTTATTGTACCATAGCCATCCAGCAATTTTATCAATAGCATTATGTCTACCTACATCTTCAACATAAACTAAAGGTTCGTCCTGATCACATAAAACACAAGCGTGAATCGCACCTGCTTCTAGGTATAAGGAAGGTTGAGTATTAATTTTTTTTAGTAAACCTATTAACCAAGATGTATTAAATTTAGTATTGTTATCCAATTTTACTTGGTCAAAAATGTCCATGACGTCTGCAAACATAGTGCCTACTGCACAGCCTGAAGTCCTAATTTTTCTTTTTATTTTTTCTTCGTAATTAGTTTCAATCTTTGTTCTTACCACGACTGCCTCAGATTCCCAATCAACATCAACTCTTTCAATCTTGTCTTTATTAGAAATCATTCCTTGATTTATTAAAAAACCTACAGCCATCCATTCAGGATGATCTCCTACAGTCATAGAGGTGACTATTTCCTGCTTATTGAGAAATATAGTTAAGGGTCTTTCCATCACTACAGTTTGAGTAAAAGGCTCGCCTAGTTCATTAATGCCATCAATATTTCTTGTAAGCCTTTTATCCTTTATATCTGGCTTTATTGTTAATTTATCGCTCATCTAAAAAAGCCTAAAGCAAATAGTTATGTTATAGGCTTTAAATCCTTTTTTTACTGACCCTCAGATAGTTCAGGGTGTGTGTTTTTAACATGATGCTTACTGTCTACTGGTTTAACTAACAAATTAGAAAAGAATGCTATCACTAATAAGGCAGCCATTGCATACATAGTTGTATTATAAATACTAGGAGTCGGATCAATGGTTCCAGCAGGAGCAATTTCCATCAACCGACCTATCGTAACAGTTTTGGCTGCAACGAGATCAGATAATTGACTTAATGGAGCACCAAATTTTGCTTCAAATGCCGACGGATCTACTTTAGAAGAAAGGTCGTTTATAGCGTTTGAAAGGGACCCTCGCCTTAAATAAGTAATTGCTACTGGCCCTATAACTCCAGCTGTAGCCCACGCTGTTAATAATCTTCCATGAATACCGCCTACATGCATTGTACCAAAAATATCAGCCAAGTATGCCGGTATTGTTGCAAATCCTCCCCCATACATAGTGAAAATTATCATTGTAGCTGCATAAAACATTATCAACCATGTTACTGCAGGATTTGCACTAACTGCTGACGCGGCAAAAGGAATAGACAAATACAGTAAAGTTCCTAATATAAAGAAGCAGTGGTAAGTGTTCTTACGACCAATATAATCCGACATTGAAGCCCAGAAGAACCTTCCACACATATTAAATACGCTTATCATTATAACATAGTTTGCAGCAAATGCAGCTGTAGCTATCGACGGAAGTGTAGAACCAAATATCTCAATCATCATGGTTTTTGCTACACCTATTACTCCTATTCCAGCAGACACATTAAAACATAAAACTATCCATAAAAAATAAAATTGTGGCGTTTTAATTGCTTCATTTATATGGACGCTGTTTCCTGTAATCATACGCTTTTCAGAATCTTCTACGGAAGGTGGTATCCAGCCTTTTGGCTTCCAATCTTTGGCTGGAATTCTATAAGAAAACGCAGCAATCATCATTACGACAAAATATATTACCCCTAATGATATAAATGCTAATGCAGCACCCGTATTGCCTGTCCCTACTACATAAATTCCTTCAGGAATTTCAACAGCAAGTTTAGCTATATCAGTTGCTCCAGCGACCACTACTTCAACTTTTTCTCCAGCTATATTCACAAATCTTTTTCCTTCTTCAGTAATAAGATTTACAGAGTCAATAGACCCTAGGTATTCCGGAGCTTCAAAATAAACTTTGAGAAAATATTTCTTTAATTGTGCACCTATCATGGCTCCTCCACCAAATCCCATAATAGCCATCCCTGTTGCCATCCCTCGCCTGTCAGGGAACCATCTTATAAGGGTAGCCACAGGAGAGACGTATCCAAGTCCTAATCCACAACCACCTATAACACCATAACCCAAATAAATTAGCCAAAGTTGATGGGTTATAATTCCTAAACTACCAATTATAAACCCTCCTCCCCATAAAAAAGCTGCGGTTACACCTACACAACGTGGTCCAACATCTTCCAACCATTTTCCTGCTAATGCAGCTGCTAGACCTAAAAATACTATGGCTACTGAAAAAATCCATACAACTGAACTTAAAGACCAGTCGCCTGCTGCACTAGCAGCTACTCCTAATTCTTTCATTAATGGTGGGTTAAATATACTCCAAGCATAAACAGATCCTATACACAAGTGAATAGCGACTGATGCTGGCGGTACTCTCCATCTATTAAAGCCTGGAGAAGCAATAATTTTATCTTTTAATAAAAATGAAAATATACTTGATGATGTAGTTTCACTGGTAGCCATTAATTTCCTCCCCTAAGAAAATACTGAATCATAAAATTATACAGTCATAATAAAAATAGCAATTTAATAATATTTATTTACAAGCAATCCTTAATTACTAGCATTAACAGAAACTTTAGCGGCACAAAACTTAAACTCAGGAATTTTACCAATTGGATCCAATTGAGGGTTTGTCAAAATATTTGCAGCAGCTTCAGAATAACAAAATGGCATAAATATCATCCCGCTAGGTAATTGCCAATCCTTACGAACAAACACTTCAATTTTTCCTCTCCTAGTACTAATCTGGACTTTTTGGCCAGGATCAATATTCAAATTAGTCATATCTAGTGCATTCATACACACAATAGCTTCAGGTTCTAAGCTATTCAATAGCTCAGATCTTCTAGTGATTGCTCCTGTATGCCAATGCTCGAGTAGTCTGCCCGTAGATAAAATCAATGGATACTCATCATTAGGAATCTCATCAGGAGAAATTAATTGTGCTGGAACAATTTTCCCCCTTTTATCTTTGGTAGGATAGCCTTCTGAAAAAATGATATCATTTCCAGGAACTTTTGGAGAATCACAAGGATAGGTAACACCATCTTCTTCGTTTAATCTCTCCCATGATATATTATTTAGTGAGGGCATAACTTCACTCATCTCACCGTAAATATCCGATACCTTCTCATACTTCCAATTTAAATCCATTGCATTAGCCATATCAATAATGATTTTCCAATCCTCTCTTGCTAACCCAGGGGTTTTAAGAACTTTTCTTCCTATTTGAACTTGTCTATTTGTATTTGTATAAGTACCTGTTTTTTCAGCGTGAGCTGAGGCTGGAAGTATAATATCTGCAAACCAAGCAGTTTCTGTCATAAATATGTCTTGTACCACCAGATGTTTTAATTTTACTAATCCATCTAATGTATGGTTTTGATCAGGGTCTGACATGGCAGGATTTTCCCCCATAACATACATTCCTTCAATAGTACCATCAATTACAGCATCTAGTATTTCTACCACGGTTAGTCCTGATTTATCATCTAGGCTAGTTCCCCAAAATTTTTCCATTTTATTTCTAATTTCTACATCTTCAACAGATTGATAATCAGGAAAAACCATAGGTATTAAACCAGCATCCGATGCACCTTGAACATTATTTTGTCCTCTTAGTGGGTGTAAACCTGTTCCAGGGCGACCTATCTGTCCAGTTATTAAAGCTAACGTTATTAAACATCGAGCATTATCAGTTCCATGAATATGTTGGGAAATTCCCATTCCCCAAAATATTATTGATCTTTCCGAGGTAGCATAAGTACGAGCTACTTTTCTTAGGATTTTAGAATCAACACCGCATACAATAGACATCTCTTCCGGTGAAAAACCTTTAATAGATTTTTTTAATTGATCAAATCCGTTTGTCATGGATTGAACATATTGTTTATCGTATAGTTTTTCTTCTATAATAGTGTATATTAGGGAATTAAGAAGAGCCACATCAGTCCCAGGCTTAAATGCTAGATGCTCGTAAGCATTTTTTGTCATTTCATTTGTACGAGGATCAATTATAATTAGCTTAGTTCCTCTCTTAGATGCTTGTTTAAAATAAGTTGCTGCAACTGGATGGTTAGTAGTTGGTCTTGCTCCGATCACTATTGCGCAATCAGAATCACTGACAGCAGTAAATGGTGCTGAAACAGCTGCTGAAGCAACGCATTCTAGTAATGCTGCAACTGACGATGCATGACAGAGCCTAGTACAGTGATCTACATTATTAGTGTGAAAAGCAGTCCTAATTAATTTTTGAAATAAATATGCTTCTTCGTTAGAGCCTTTTGCAGATCCAAATCCACATAACCCTTTACCGCCATGTTTATTTAAAATATTTTTAAAACCGCTAGCTGCAAGAGTAATAGCTTCTTCCCAACTAGCTTCTCTGAAATATTTACCAATCTCTTTTTTTGATTTATCTAAAATATATCGATCTTTAGGAGCATTATCTCTTCTAATCAATGGATTTCTTAAACGACCATCACTATTTACATAATCATATCCAAAACGTCCTTTAACACATAATCTCTGATTATTAGCCGGACCATCTTTACCGTCAATATGTAAAATTTTCTCATCTTTGACATGAACTTTTGTTTGACAACCAACTCCACAATAAGGGCATAAAGTGTCTATAGTTTTATCACTGTAATGTTCTCTTATTCCTTTATCATTAACTAAAGTTTTTTCTATTAAAGCCCCGGTTGGACAGACCTGAACACACTCTCCACATGCTACGCAGGTGGAATCACCCATAGGATCATCAAAATCAAAAGTAATTTTTGACGCATGTCCTCTATAAGACATACCAATAACATCATTAACTTGAACATCTCTACAAGCCTGAACACATAAATTACAATTAATACATGCATCAAGATTTACATGCATAGCATTATGAGAAATATCTCTGCTAATATTTTTTATTTTTGGGTATTTATGCTCATTTATATTTAGTTTAGCAGACCATTGCCAAAATTTGGAATTAGGATCAGGATGAGATTTTTTATCAGGTTGATCTGAAGCAAGCAATTCAAATACTGTCTTTCTTGAAGCAGTAGCTTTACTAGAATTGGATAGAACTTTCATTCCTTCTAACGGTTTACGTATACAGGAAGCAGCTAATGTTCTTTCACCTTCTATTTCAACCATACAGGCCCTGCAATTTCCATCTGGTTGATACCCGACTTCATCAGAATGGCATAAATGAGGGATTAATAAACCTTCACGCTTTGCTACCTGCCAAATAGTTTCATCATCGGAGGCATTCACTTCTTTATTATTTAAGATAAAAGTTATTTTCTTCATTAAATACTTTCCCTTACAATACCAAATTACTATACACTAACTATTTCTTTAGAAAAATGTTTTATAACACCTAAGAGAGGATTTGCTGCAGCTTGACCAAGGCCACATATGGAGGCATTAGTCATAACTTCACTTACTTCATTTAACAATTCTAAATCCCATATATTTTTTTTCATAAGCTCTACAGCCATGGCAGTACCATTTCTGCATGGCGTGCATTGTCCACAACTCTCTTCTTCAAAAAATTTCATAAGGTTCAAGGCAACATTCTTCATTGAAACTTTATCAGATAAAATTATAACAGCAGCTGATCCTATAAAACATCCATGTTTTTCAAGTGTACCAAAATCGAGCGGGAGATCTGCTAATGTAGAAGGTAGAATGCCTCCTGATGCTCCTCCCGGCAAGTAAGCCTTGAGTTTATGACCTTTTAACATTCCTCCACAATATTCTTCAATTAATTGATTGAGCGATATTCCTGCTGGCGCAAGCTTAACACCAGGTTTGTTTACATAACCTGATACTGAATAGGACCTAAGTCCACTAGAACCATTTCTTTTATGGGATAAAAACCAATCTGCTCCTTTTTCAAAAATTTCCCTTATCCAATAAACCGTTTCAATATTATGAACCAGTGTTGGCCTACCAAACACTCCTACTTCAGCTACATATGGGGGTCTATGCCTAGGGAGCCCTTTCTTACCTTCCACAGATTCTATTAATGCAGATTCTTCTCCACATATGTATGCACCAGCTCCTCTTCTAACTTCTAAAAATTTTTTTGGAATAATTTTATTTTTTTCTAAAGCTTTAATTTCTGCACGAAGAACATGAATGTTAGCAGGATATTCATCTCTCATATAAATAAAGCATTTTTCAGCATTTACAGCATGAGCGGCAATAAGAGTTCCTTCTAAAAACCTATGTGGGTCTTTGTCTAAGTAGTATTTATCTTTAAAAGTTCCTGGCTCACCTTCATCTCCATTAATACACATCATTTTATTCCCTGAATAGGCTCTAACAAACTCCCACTTTTTAGCTGCAGGAAAACCTGCACCTCCTAACCCTTTAAGGTCTGAATTCTTGATACAATCACTGATTTCAACGTACGAAACTACTCCGGATTTAAAATTATTTAATAATTCATAACCTCCATTTGATTGATACTTTGAAAAACTAATATATTTACTTATTTTTGGTTTTAAATTATGAGTTTCAATAATATTAGAAACTTTACTAACAGTTGCATTGCCAACTTGATGCTGTCCAACAGAAAGCGCTGGAGCTAAATCACACATTCCCATGCAAGGGGCTTTTAAAATTCTAACTTTACGACCATGTATTTTTACTAAATCATCATATAATTGATCTGAGTTAAAAAGATTACATGTGATACTTTCACAAACCCTAACGGTGATATCTGGAATTTCTAAGTCTTCATCATCAATAATAGTAAAATGTGCATAAAATGATGCGACCTCAAATATTTCTGCCATCGATATTTTCATTATTTCTGCTAAAGCCTGTAAATGTCTTGTATGGAGACGATTAAAGTGATCATTGATTATATGTAGATATTCAATAAGTAAATCACGCCTAATTTCTATATTATTTAAAAGATTTTTTAATTCATCTACAGCATCAGGATCTAGTTGTCTGCCTTTATCAAAAGCAAATTTTTTTCTCCTACCCTCACCTGGTTTGTATTTATTCATTCTTGTCCCAATACATAATTTATATTATTAATTAGATAATATAGTCCTATCTATAATAGCACCATCAAAATTAGCACCTTTTAATTTTGCATTATTAAAATTTGCACCTGTCAAATTAGATCCATTTAAATTTACATTTTTCATATATGCACCTTCAAAATTTACTCCTGACAAATTTGCATTAGTAAAATTTGCATTTTTTAAATTTACCCTTGATAAATTTGAAGGTAAATTAAATTTTTCCTTCTTTGCTATACTTAAATCTGATCCGCTAAAATTTGCTCCACTTAAATTAGATTGTTCTAAATCAATACCCTGTAGTTTAAGATTACTAAAATCTGCATCAGTTAAATTACAATTTTGACATTTTAAATAATTTTTTGCTTTATCAAAATCTTCTTCATTAAACGCAAGTACGTTTGAAATATAGATAATAAATAAAATAGTAATA
>PTKJ01000110.1 GCA_002937675.1 Alphaproteobacteria bacterium MarineAlpha9_Bin1
AACGTCCTACATTATACATAATTTTTTATTTTTATAAATTAATCAATTTATATTTTAAAAATTAATTTTACTTTTTTAAAAGTTGTGATCATATTTTAGTTTAGAACTATAAAAGGAAATATTTATTAGAGGGGGTTCAAATGAAAATAGTGAGATATGGTTTAAAAGGTAAAGAAAGGCCCGGTATAATAGATTCAGATGACAACTTAAGAGATTTATCTTCAATAGTTAATGATATTGATGCTGAAGTTTTATCGTCTGAAGGTCAGGAAAAGTTGAAATCTATTAATTTAAGTGAATTAGCTTTAGTAGATGATAGCGAATTAAGATTAGGTGTACCTATATCCAATGTCGGTAAAGTGGTTTGTATAGGATTAAACTATGTCGATCACGCGAAAGAGACCGGGTCTCCTATTCCTAGTGAACCAATAATGTTTATGAAGCCGACGAGTTCCCTTAATGGCCCAAATGACGAAGTTGTTTTACCCAGAGCAGTAATTTTGAGCGAGAGTGGGGATGAAAATGAAAACTTATACAAAGAAAGTGATCAAAGTGATTGGGAAGTAGAATTGGGAGTAGTAATTGGAGAAAAAGCTCGTTCTGTTTCTATTTCAAGTGCTTTAAAATACATCGCAGGATATACAATAGTAAATGATGTATCAGAAAGAGAATATCAGTTGAATGCAGCTGGTGGACAGTGGATAAGAGGGAAGGGATGTGACACTTTTTGTCCAGTTGGTCCTTGGCTTGTGACCAAAGATGAAATTCATGATCCACAAGAACTAGATGTTTGGCTGGAAGTAAATGGGGCAAGGGTACAAAGCGGAAATACTAATACAATGATATTTAATGTTAAAACTATTGTATCTTATGTTAGTCACTTTATGACTCTGGAACCAGGCGATCTCATAGCAACAGGAACTCCTCCTGGGGTCGGAATGGGAATGAAACCTCCCAAATTTTTAAAACCAGGTGATGAAATGAAAGTTGGTATAAAGGGATTAGGAGTTCAAACTCAAAATGTAGTAAAGTGGAAATAATTTGATTTATTCTAATGACTAAACCTCAAATATTTGCTCATAGTTGGTTGCCAGAAGATGTTAGAGAAAGGCTAGATCAAAAGTTCCTTTTAGATGTCCACAATAGTTTTGAAAGCATTTTATCTGGCGAGGAATTAATTGCTAGAGTCAAAGGGGTTAATGGAATAATCGTTCAGGGGCCTATTATAGATCTACCACTAATAAATTCCTGTTCAGGTACTTTAAAAATAGTAAGTAATGTTGCTGTGGGTGTAGACAACATATCTGTAGATGAATGTACTGCGAATAAAATAATAGTTACCAATACACCTGATATTCTTACTGATGCAGTAGCGGATCTATCAATGGGATTATTGTTGTCGGTAGCTCGTCGTATTCCAGAAGGGGAAAGAATGGTTAGACAAGATAAATTTCAAGGTAATCCTTTTCCTTTACTTTGGGGATCAGACCTAAAAGGTGAAGTACTAGGTATTATTGGTATGGGAAGAATCGGTCAAGCTTTAGCTAAAAGGGCTCTTCCTTTTGGTCTAGATATAAAATACTATAGTAGAAATAGAGTAGGAGAAAATATTGAGAATGAACTAAGAGCTGAATGGTTAAATTTGAATGAATTATTAAGTAGAAGTAAATTTATAGTTATTTTGTGCCCCTTAACATCTGAAACTAAACATTTAATTGCTAAAGATGAGTTAGAATTAATGAGAAGTGACAGTTTTTTAATTAATGTAGCAAGAGGCCCTATAGTAAAAGAAAGTGATCTTGTAAGTGCCCTGAAGAATAAATTAATAGCTGGTTGTGCTTTAGATGTATATGAGTTTGAACCAAAATATGATAAAGATTTGGCAGGAATGGATAACGTAGTTTTAACTCCACATGCAGGAAGTGCTAGTGTAGGAGCTAGAACCGGAATGGTAAAGCTGGCTGCACATAACATAGAAACGTATTTTAAAAACGGAAAGGTTCCAAACGCAGTTAATCCTGAAATTCTTTAAAAACTATAAAATGGAAAAAAATGGCATACACAATTGATTTATCTGGGAAAGTTGCTCTAATTACTGGAGGAGCTTCTGGTATTGGTTATTCTATAGCGCTTTCGTATTTGGAAGCTGGAGCAGAGGTTATTGTTACTGCAAAAACAGATGAAAGTGTTAAAAATTGTGTTACTAATACTGAATATGGATCTTTAAAAATATTTAAGTTAGATGTTACTAACGATATCTCTATAGAAAAACTATTTTCTGAAATAGATAAGCTAGATATTTTAGTAAATAATGCTGGTATTGTTAAAAGAGGTTTAGAGTACCGTGTTGAAACTTTTGCTGAAGTTATAAACACTAATCTTATGGGGATTATGAGAATGAGTCATGAAGCATTACCTAAATTAGCATTGAGTCATGGAAATATAATAAATATTGCATCCGTGTGGTCTTTTTTTGGCTCTCCTATATCTCCTGGCTACACGGCTTCTAAAACTGGTGTAGTAGGACTTACCAGAAGTTTAGCGAATGGATGGGCTGAACATAAAGTTAGAGTGAACTGTATTGCTCCAGGCTGGATAGAAACTAAATTAAATAAAGAATTAAGGTCTGATAAAGAACAATATGATAAAATTAAAGATAGAACTCCTATGAAAAGGTGGGGTAACCCTAAAGAAATAGCTGGAGCTGCTGTTTATTTGGCTTCTGAAAAAGCAAGTTTTACGACTGGCACTACGATAATAGTTGATGGGGGTTATTCTATCGCATAAATTTTATGTATCCTTATATCCTCTAGCTTTTCTTGCATATCCGCCATAGAGATCTAACATTCTTTCTCTCCATTCTCTTATAGGGTCTGTTGGATCCAACAATGTCTTAGGGCTAGAACAGCGAGCCCACATAAAAAAACCAAATAAAATATAGTCACAGTACATGGGTTGTGATCCAGCAATATAAGGATTTTCTTTTAAAATTTTTCTGAAAGGTTCTAGTTGTTTTTGCAGACTGGGAATTCTTTGTTTGCTGGTATTTGAAATTTCTTCAATTGTGCTACCCATCATTTCTTCTCTGGTGACTTTAAAATATTCTTTATCATCTGGGTGAATATGATTGTATATATCTCCAACTATTATCCTGGCAAAAGAAGTGATGAAATTATAGTCGATAAATTTGTTGAGTATAAAGGTAGTGTTTTTTGCAGTTTCATCTCCAAATACACTAGGTCTTTCAGGATACTCATTCTCTAAATATTCGGCAATTTTTATTGAATCTCCAATCCATTTCTCTTTGTCTACTAATACTGGAACAGTATTGAAGCCTTTTTCCTCTATAGGAGATTTATCCGAAAACTTTACGGGTATTCTTTCAATATTGGATGTCCAACCTTTATGTAGTAAAGTCATATTGATTTTCCAGACATGAGGACTGAAACGAAAATCTTCTTTTCCATCTAATTCATATAAAATCATATTATAAATGTACTTTTATTTTTAAAATT
>PTKJ01000111.1 GCA_002937675.1 Alphaproteobacteria bacterium MarineAlpha9_Bin1
TTATATGCTGGTTGTCCGCAACAACTTTGTGCCTTCGGCACAACAACAGTATAGCCATATGATTCCAATAATTTAATTGTAGCAAAAGCAACTGATGGTCTAAATAGATCAACTAAGCATGTAACAAATAAGGCGACTACTGGTTTGTTATCTCTTATTTCTTTATTCATAAAAACGTCTCTTCAAATTTGAATTTATAAAACTTTAGAGTTTTTGTGATTTATATCTAAACTTAGCCAAAAAAAGAGGGCACAAAAAGTTATGCCCTCTATTCTAAAATATTATTGAGCTTAGCTCAACTAAATCCTACCATATCGCTGTAGGATGTCCAATTGATCCTGTAGCTCCTACTATAGGAACAGGATTGTATATATATGCAAACTCATAAACACCCGCATCAACCAGTAAGCTGGTATTTAGGTTTTCTTGGTTAATTATACCATGACGAGTTTGTAAATATTGGTGAACACAGAAAGCACAATCTGGATCTGGATTTGGCACGGCATCTCCTGGCCATGTATCAAAGCCTGTTACGCCTGCATGTCCTCCAGCAATCCAACGAGCTACTTCCATACCAATACCTGGGCAACCGCTGTTATATTTTGCATTGTCAACAACCCAATATTGATCCCAACCCGTGTGGAATAATATTGCATCACCAGGCAACATTTTATAACCTGATTGACCTTGCGCCTTTAGAGCGGCTTTTACATCAGCCATAGTAATTACGTCTCCTACTTCCATTACTTCGACGCCTCTTACAGCAGCTATATCAAGTAAAATGCCTCTTGCAATAATTGGATGAAGATGTTCTAGTCCAAGTTTTTTAAGGCCATAACCTGAGCCCATTTCAGCCATATTAAAACCATTATACCATATCATTCCATTTAGATCGCCGTCAGCACCAACTTGTACACCAATGTGGCCTAAGCCATCAAATTGTGTTCCTGCTTGTCCAATTTCAGTTGCAAGAAACTCATCATTGTACATAACTTTATTTTTTCCCCATGCGCCACCAGTAGGGGTGCCAGGTATACGTAAAACAAATTTACGTGCTCCAAACATTGGTTGGTCAGCGGTATAAGGATGACCTAATTGTATCACCTTGTTTTGTTTAACCATAGCCAAAGCTCTTGCGATAACTTCTGGCTTTGTATACCAGTTCGTTGAGCCAGCTTGGTCGCCTTCTCCCCATAAAGGATTGGGCCACCATTTTTCTCCAAGTGGGGTTTCCATGCAATCGCCGTCAACCCACGCTTTACCTTTAACTTCTGGAAACTTCGCACAATGACCGTCCGCTAAAGCAGCGCTCATTGAGAAAGCCACAGCTACAACAGCTGCAACAGCAGCTAATATTAATTTATTCATTTAGTTTCTCCTTAACGATAATATTATCTTTAGCATTAAAAAAAATGCCAGAGACACATATTTAATCGTGTAATGACAATTTTTTCAAGTTCTATTTTATTTAATTGCCTTTAGGCACTATCTTTCGAGGAATTAAAACCCATAATTTTTCTTTTTTACTCAAACCGCCAGCTACAGTTTCTGCGCCCTTCCCGTATCCCAAAAATAAGTCAATCCTCATTGGTCCTCTTATGGCAGCACCACTGTCTTGAGCTATGAAAATATTTCTGTTTTCCATAGATTTTATTTCTTTTAGATCTAACCCTGACCATAAAATAGTATGATAAGGAATAAATTTATTATCTACAGCGGCAGAATAAAAACTTGTTAGCTCAACACCACTAGATCCTACAGGGTTTTTTTCTTTCCTAAACTTAAAAAAAATATACCTTTCATTCATGTTCATTACACTTCGTGCTTCTTTTGGATTATTATGCATCCATCTTTCTATAGATTGCATAGATAACTTTTTTTTTTCAATATAGCCCTTTTCTATTAATATTTTTCCTATGGATTTATACTTTTTTCCGTTGTCTCCACTATAGCCAATTAGTTTGAGAGAGCCATCTGGTAATTTTAATCTGCCTGCACCCTGTACATGTAAAAAATAAGCTCTAGCCGGATCATTTAAATAAGCAATGATATGTTCTTTAAAAATATTGCTACTGTCTATTTTTTTCCTAGTAGGAGCAGATATTAATTTTCCATTTTTCAACAATCCAATAGTTTTTTTTCCTCTAAGTTGGCCAGGAAAATCCTCAGGATTAATTTGTACAAGCAAATCGGGTTTCGAATAGATAGGAACATAGCTTTTATCGCTTTTTACAAGACTGCCTTCAACTTCCAATTCAACATATGCCGTATAATGAGCCATTGAATTATTTTTAGATTTCACAAGATATGGAAAAAAATATTTTTTTAAAATGTTTTTTAAATCTTTATTGTTGCTAGATGAATGAATTGCAAAACAGAAATTTTTATAAGTAGATATATCTATTTTAATATGTGCTATTTTAAAAACTTCACCTTTATCATAACTTTTTATTCTCTCACAACTTTTTATCAAAGCTTCCTTGGCTAAAAAGATATTGGCATGTTCCCAATCTTTTAAATTTTCAAAATCTACTTTTTCTAAATAATAATCTTGTTTCTGTTCAGTCATTAAGACTTTTTGTTCACACGAAGACAGAAACGTAACAAAAAAAAGTAAAAAAAATACAAAAGCAAATTGTCTGCTAAAAAGCCTAATTTTCATTTAAATTTTTAGTTAACCACTTTCAGTATAAGTTAGTTTCCAGTTGGGGTCTGAGGAGGGCATTTCTCTATTAAATTCCCAAATATCTGTTTTCTTCTTAGAGGCCGCGGAGCCTCCTATAATATTTTCAGTATCCATATCTTTTACGACAATCTTTTGTTTTGATTTAAAAAGAACTCTCACATAGACTTGTCCTTTTTCTACTCTTACGCTCTCTATTTTTACTTCATCGAACTCGATTGCTATGGGTCGCTCAATATAATGTCCGTCTTTTTCTCTTTCTATTATAGCTTTTTCAAAAGCTCTAAACACATTATCATCTAAGTAAAGTCTTAAAGTCTTTTTATCATCATAATTAAAAGCTTCAATGATTAATTTAAAGGCTTTCTTTGCTCCTAAAATGAAAGATTTTTCACTAAAAGCTGGATCTAATTTTTTAAGAAAATCCAATCCCTCACCGTTAATAGAAGAGAGTTGTTCATTAACAGTTTGAGTTTTCGTTGCGACTGGAATGTTATCTTCAACGCCCCGTTTTTGTCGAAAAACAACATCTGATTTTCTTCCTAATACTCTATAAAGGCGAATAGCAAGAATTCCTGCTACAATTGCAAATAATATAATATCGAAATATTGCACTATTCTAAACCTTGTTTGCTTTTAAAATACACATTGAGATTACAATTAATAAGGCATTTTTACTATAAATAAAAAAGCTTTTTACCATATAGAG
>PTKJ01000112.1 GCA_002937675.1 Alphaproteobacteria bacterium MarineAlpha9_Bin1
TGATAATTGGAGCCGGACCTTCGGGTCTTTCTGCAGCAATTAAAATAAAAAAACTAGCATCAGAAAAAAATAAATCAATATCAGTTTGCATACTAGAAAAAGGTGCTGAAGTAGGTGCGCATATAATATCTGGGGCCGTGATTGAAACTAGGGCTCTTGACGAGCTTTTACCTGATTGGAAAAATAATTCTCCCCCTGATATGATAAAGGTTACTGGGGAAGAGTTCCTGTTTTTGAAAGATAATATAAGCTTTAAGATTCCTAAATTTTTTTTACCTAATACATTAAATAATAGAAATAACTACATAATAAGTCTCTCAAATTTTTGTAGATGGCTATCAAAAGAAGCTGAAAAATTAGGTGTAGAAATTTATCCAGGTTTTGCCGCCAAAGAGGTCTTGTACAGTAACAATGGAGAAGTAGTTGGAGTAAGAACAGGAGATATGGGAATAAGTAAGAATGGTGAAAAAGGACCCTCTTTTGAAGCAGGAATAGATATCTTAGCTCAATATACCCTTTTTGCCGAAGGATGCAGAGGTAGTCTAGGAAAAGAATTAATTAAAAAATTTCAATTAAACAAGAATAAATCACCTCAAACCTATGGCATAGGACTTAAGGAAATATGGGAGATAGATCCTAAAAAGCACAATGAAGGAAATATACTGCACTCTGTAGGATGGCCTCTGCCTAATGATGTCTACGGTGGATCATTTTTATATCATACAACTAACAACCAAATATCCATTGGATTTGTAGTAGCTTTGGATTATAAAAACCCTCATCTAAGTCCGTATGAAGAATTTCAAAAATTTAAAACTCACCCTAAGATTAAAAAAATTCTAAAAAATGGTAGACGAATAGCTTATGGCGCAAGAGCTATAAATGAAGGAGGATTTCAGTGTTTACCCAAACTATATTTTCCCGGCGGAGCCTTGATCGGCTGTGATGCAGGGACACTTAATGTCCCTAAAATAAAAGGAACACACACAGCCATGAAATCTGGAATAATAGCAGCTGAAACTATTGTAAATGTATTTGATAAAAATACTTCTGATAGACCCTCATTAGAACAATATGAAAATAGATTTTATAATTCTTGGGCGGGGTTAGAACTAAAAAAAGCAAGAAACTTTAGACCAGCTTTTAAACATGGTTTACTTTTTGGTCTTTTAATAAGCTCTATAGATCAATTTATCTTTAGAGGAAAATTACCTTGGACATTTAAAATAAAACGTCCAGATCATGCTGAAACATCTACTAAAGAAAAATACTCGGAAATTTCCTATCCAAAACATGATGGAGAATATACTTTTGATATACTAACTAACCTATCCTTTTCAGGAACAAATCATACTGAAGACCAACCTTGTCATTTGAAAATTTTAGATGATGATATTCCTATAAAAGTCAACTTAGAAAAATTTAATTCACCCGAAAGATTATACTGCCCAGCAAACGTTTATGAAATAGTTCAAAAAGAGGGTTCTTCTAAACTACAAATTAACTCACAAAATTGTCTACATTGCAAAACTTGTGACATTAAAGATCCTAAGCAAAATATTAACTGGGTTGCCCCACAAGGTGGAGATGGACCAAATTATCCTAACATGTAGAAAATGAAATTTTTACTTTTATTATTATTATATTTACTTTTTACTTGTGAAGCTTATACAAAAAATATTCTAGACCTCATAAAATTACCTAAAAATTTTACAATACAAATTTATTCTAAGGTTCCCAATGCTAGACAAATGGCTCTAAGTCCTAATGGAACTCTTTTCGTTGGATCTAGATCTGCAGGAAATCTATATGCTATAAAAGATAATGATGGAGATGGATATGGCGAAACTATTACTGTTATAGCTTCTAAATTAAGACTGCCTACAGGCATTGCTTTCAAAGATAAAAATCTTTACATAGGTGTAGTGAATAAAATTCTCGTTATGCCTGACATAGAAAAAAACTTAGATTCTCCCATAATAAAAACCATTAAAAACGATTTACCAAATGACCTCCACCATGGATGGAAATATCTAAAAATTAGCAAAGATAATAGAATATATTTTAATATAGGTGCACCATGTAATGTATGCGAAGTAGAAGACCCTTATGGAACCATAGCAAGTGTGAATATGGATGGCTCTAATTTTAAGATTTATGCTAGAGGTGTCAGAAATTCATTAGGGTTTCTTTGGCATCCATTCACAAATGATTTTTGGTTTACAGATAATGGTAGAGATGGATTAGGAGATGATTTGCCAGATTGTGAGTTAAATTTGTCAGAGAAATCTGGATACCATTTTGGTTTTCCATATTGTTATAATAAAAACATTAGAGATAAAACAATTAATTATACTAAAGATTGTGATCAATTTATTCCAAGTTTGCTAAATCTGGGTGCCCATGTTGCTCCTCTGGGAATTGATATAAATATAAAAAACTCATTTCCTGCTGTTTTTAATAATACTATTTTTATTGCAGAGCATGGATCATGGGACAGATCAAGGAAAAATGGATACAGAATATCATATGCTAGATTAAGCAAAAACAGCAAAAAAGTAATCGAAAAAGGTGTATTTGCAGAAGGTTGGGTACAAAATGAAAAAACTCATGGAAGACCAGTAGATATCTTATTCAATCATTCAGGAGGCATGTTTGTCTCTGATGATTTAAATGGCTACATCTATCTCATAAAATATAAATATTAATATCTAATTACAGCTTTACTGCCATCAGCATAGGTTATTTTGGCTGTACCAGTTAAGTCACCTTTTTTAAAAGTACCTACAATTTTTGTTCCGTCCATATACTCAATTTGCCCAGATCCTTCTCTATCCCCATTTACAAAATTCCCCGTATAGATAGAACCATCGTTAAAAGTATATTTTCCAAAACCATGTATATTTCCTTCTGCAAATTCTCCTTTATATTGACTGCCGTTAGAAAAAGTAAATTCTCCATTTCCATGTCGAGTTCCATGCAAAAACTGACCCGAATATTCATTGCCATCCTTGTATACTATTTTTCCCATCCCATCAGGAATTCCGGATTTAAAATCTCCTTCATAAACTGTTCCATCTGAATATTTCAATACACCTTTTCCTTCTTCTGTATCATTTACAAAACTACCTACATATTGCGTACCATCTATATACACAATTTTACCATTACCATGTCTTAATCCCTTTAAGAACTGTCCTTCATAAATTGCTCCATTATCATATGATAAAGCACCATCACCATTAAATTCTCCGTTTAAAAATTCACCTTTATAAACCACTTGATACTTTGAATCATTTTGAGGAAACTCCAGAGAACCTTGGCCATTCATTTCTCCGTTTCTTAATTGCCCGCTATAGAC
>PTKJ01000113.1 GCA_002937675.1 Alphaproteobacteria bacterium MarineAlpha9_Bin1
TATATAAGTTTTGAATTTAATGCTCAGACTAATAACAAAAAATATTATTCCGACAAAGATAGCTATAATATTTATATCCAAATATTTTTTTTCTAGAGGAAATATAAATTGAGCATTATTAAGTGCTTCATCAGCCAGTAGGCCAATATTACCAGTATTTACACCAAGATTTTTTAATCCCGCACAGATTATCAAGGAACTTATTATAAACATGATGCCTTTGGGAAGAGCCCACAGTATGGGTTCTTTAATAAAACATTTGTAACCCCAAGCTAGAAGCATAATGGGAATGCACCATGAAAAATAACCAAACCAATATTTTAATGTTCCACTTATCCAAGAGCCAATTAAAATTATTAAATGATAGTCTTGTAGGGCAGTTGACGCATAAGGGCTTCCATAATCTTTTAAGCCAAAGAAAAAAAGTGATAACCAAAGCTTTAATGTAATAAAAATTAATAAAAGCCCAAATACTTGTATAAATTTAGTTTTTAAATATCCAGGGCTTTTATCTTGTTTTGAGAAATAAATTTCTTTATTTTTATTTAAATTATGCATTTTACGAATCTTTTTCTAGCAATTTAGCTATAATTGTAAGGGCTTTAGATATTTCTTTTTTTTCTTTTACCAAAGCTATCCTTATGTAAGATTTAGCAAAAGCAGATTTGGATAAATACGAACCTGGCATCACTTTTATTCCATGGTTCTTCCAAAGGGTTTTTGTAAATGTTTCATCATTACCGACCTTAAGCCAAATATAAAATCCTCCATCTGGGATATAAAAATTATTTTTTCCCTTAAAGATATCTTTTGCTAATTTAAATTTTTCTTTATATTTTGATCTATTTTCTTCTACATGTTGGTCATCATTCCATAAAGATATAGCAGCTTCTTGAATTGGAATTGGCTGTTGGCCTGCACAATATTGTCTCAGTTTTTTATATTTTTCAATAACTTTCGAATCTCCTACTACAAAACCTGATCTTATGCCGGGGACATTCGATCTTTTTGATAGAGAGTGAAAGGCTACTATATTGTCTATTTTATTGCCCATTTTATGACAAGCTTCTAAAACTCCAATGGGAGCATTTTTTACGTATATTTCAGCATAACATTCGTCTGCTACTAAGACTGCACTTATTTCTCTGGTCAAATCTATAATTTTTTTCCATTCATCTAGTGTTAAAGCCGATCCTTCGGGATTTGATGGAGAGCAAATATAAATTAATTTTGTACGCTTTAAAATTTCTCTATTGACAGAGGCAAAATCAGGAATAAACCTGTTTTCTTTTAGTGAAGGTACCGCTATTGGCTCGGATCCTGACATAAGAGCTGCTCCAGAATAAACTTGATAAAAAGGATCAGGCATTAAGGTGACTGAACTTTTATTATTTATAGTTTGCGGATTGATTGCCAATGCAATGTTAAATAGCCCTTCCCTTGTCCCTGCAACTTGTAATATATTTTTATCTTCCTTTAGGAATTGCTTGGAAAATTTATATCTCCTTTTAAGCCAATTTAGACAAGCTTGATTCAATTTTTTAGATCCTAAAGTAGGGGGGTAACTTGCCCATGCTTTATAGTGTTGATTTATTATTTTTTTTAAAAATTTAGGAGGCTTATGGTTAGGTTCTCCTAGAGATAGTATTATTTTTTTCTTCGATTTAGGCGGCTCATCTTTCATTAGCAAGTTTGATAATCTTTTAAAAGGATAATTACTGAGAAATTCTATATTAGGATTAGTAATAATTTTATCATTCTCAACCATGAATAACCTTATGTAGTAATAAATATTTTTTCTAAATATAACCCTCTATTGTAAAATGGTCTAATAGAGTTTATTTCCTTGCTGCTTAAATATTATAAAGTATATTATAGCATTGAGATATTTTTAATCTTTTTTAACAATATGGGGAGATAAAGATGGATACTATAGTAGGAGCAGATACATCTTGGATTCTTACTGCCACAGCTCTAGTGCTTTTTATGACCTTACCTGGTTTGGCACTTTTTTACGGTGGTTTAGTTAAAGTTAGTAATGTTTTATCTGCACTTTTACAGTGTTTTGCCATAGCATGTCTTGTTTCTATACTTTGGCTTGTGGTTGGCTACAGCTTAGCTTTCTCAGGAGAGGGAAGCTATATTGGTAATTTATCTAAGGTATTTTTAATTGGAGTAGGACAAGAAACGGCCTCAGGTAATTTACCGGAAGGTGCGTTTTTCATGTTTCAAATGACGTTTGCTATTATTACTCCTGCCTTGATAGTAGGAGCATATGTGGAGAGAATTAAATTTTCAGCAGTTCTATGGATATCAGGTTTGTGGTCTTTATTGGTATATGCTCCCATTACTCATTGGATATGGGGTGGAGGATGGCTTTCTCAGCTTGGAGGCACGGGTGTTTTGGACTATGCAGGTGGTTTAGTAGTTCACTTGAATTGTGGTATAGCAGCTATCGTAATAGCTAAAGTTTTAGGACCGCGTAAAGGATTTCCTAATGATGTATCACCTCCACATAGCCCTCCCTTTGTTATGATGGGTGCGGCGATGTTGTGGGTCGGATGGTTTGGATTTAATGGTGGTTCAGCGCTAGCTGCGAATGGTGACGCTGCTATGGCCATAACGGCTACTCATATATCTGCAGCGACGGCAGCTTTAACTTGGATGTTTATTGAATGGATCAAACATGGGAAACCAACCATAGTAGGCGCAGCAACAGGCGCGATTGCTGGTTTAGCAACTATTACCCCTGCTTCAGGTTTTGTAGGCCCAGTAAGTGGCTTAGTGATTGGCTTCTTAGCAGGACTTATCTGTTATAAAATGTGTGGAGTTATTAAAAACCTATGGAAAATTGATGACTCCTTGGACGTAATGGCTGTCCATGGCGTGGGTGGTATATTAGGAACACTTTTAACAGGAATTCTTGCAGCATATGCTTTCGGAGGCTATGGAGATTGGGATAAAAATGATCTGGATATTGGAGGACAATTTATTACTCAATTAATAGGTGTAATTGCCGTTGGAATATGGTGTTTAGTGATAACTTGGATAATAGTCGTGATTGTTAAAAAAACAATAGGTTTAAGAGTTACTGATGATCAGGAAACTGAAGGTTTAGACACCTCAGTTCATGGTGAAAAGGGTTATCATTTATAATTCTCAATAATTATAGGGGCTGAAAGTTGGCCCCTATATATTAATAATTTTACTATATTCTTCTGCTGTTCTTAAAAGTGAAAAATCCTCCCCTATGGGTTTATAAAGCATTAGACCCAAAGGAAGATAGTGATTATTACTAGGGATAGTTATTGCACACATA
>PTKJ01000114.1 GCA_002937675.1 Alphaproteobacteria bacterium MarineAlpha9_Bin1
TTATCTCACAGGCTAGTTTTATTTTTTTATTAAGTTATAATATATTTATCAACTGAGGAAAATATTATGTTTGAGTCAAAACATCAAGATGAACATGTTCTAAATGCAGAGATGAGTGCAGATAGTCCTAACAACTTAGAGCCTTTTTGGATGCCATTTACTCCTAATAGAAAGTTTAAAAAAAATCCAAAGCTTATAGTTGCTGCAAAAGATATGCATTATACTTCTATAGATGGAAGAAAAATATTGGATGGTTCGGCCGGTTTGTGGTGTGTAAATGCTGGTCATTGTAGACCAAGGATAGTAGAAGCAGTAAAAAAGCAAGTCGAAGAAATGGATTATGCGGCTGCTTTTCAGTTCGGACATCCTAAGGCTTTTACCTTAGCTTCAAAACTAACCGAGATGCTACCAAAAGATATTGACAATGTTTTTTACACAAATTCTGGTTCAGAGGCTGTGGATACTGCTTTAAAAATAGCTTTAGCTTATCACAATGCAAAGGGTGATTCTAAAAGGTATAGATTAATTGGTAGATCAAGGGGCTATCATGGCGTAGGGTTTGGGGGTATGTCAGTAGGTGGAATGGTTGTAAATAGAAAACAATTTACTAACCATCTTCCAGGTGTAGATCATATTCAAGATACGCATATTCCCGATTTAAATGCATTTTCTAGAGGTCAACCTAAACAGGGCGGGTTAGAAAGGGCTAATTCTCTTTTAGATCTTATCTCTCTTCACGATGCTTCTACTATTGCTGCTGTTATAGTGGAACCTGTAGCTTGCTCAACAGGCGTCTTAGTACCTCCTATTGGTTATTTAGAAAGACTTAGGGAGGTGTGTAATCAGAATGGTATATTATTGATTTTCGATGAGGTTATATGTGGTTTTGGAAGATTAGGAACTCCTTTTTCATCTGATAAATTTAATGTGATTCCTGATATTATTACTATGGCAAAAGGTATTACGAACGCCACAGTTCCTATGGGAGCAGTGGGAACACATAAAAAAATATATGAAGCGCTTATGAATGGGCCTGAGCATATTATTGAATTGTTTCATGGGTATACTTATTCAGGTCATCCTTTAGCATGCGCAGCTGCTTTAGCGACACTTGAAGAATACAAAGCAGAGAATGTATTTGAACGAGCTGGAAATATTGAGAAAAAATTTGAAGAAGGTTGTCACTCCCTAAAGGGAACAAAAAATGTAGTAGATATTAGAAATATTGGTTTAGTAGCTGGGATAGAGCTAGCTACGAGAGAAGATGGGCTTACTAAAAGAGCATACGATGTTTTTGATTGGTGCTTTAATGAAGGTTTAATGGTACGTTTTACTGGAGAAACCATTTGTGTTTCGCCCCCACTCATTGTCAATGAGGGTCAAATAGATGAGATATTTAAAACTATTAGGGAGGCTATTATCTCAATTAAGTAATTTAGGAGGTTAAATGACGATAGTTAATTATATCGAAGAAGAAGATGCTTCAGATCGTGTAAAAGAAGTTTATCGCGATATAAGCGAGTCTAGGGGGGGAGCAAAAGTTAATAACATATGGAAAGTTTTAGCTAATGATCCAGATTTACTGGAGTCTACTTGGAAAAGATTAAAAGAAGTAATGGGTCCTGGAACTCTAGATCCGCTCGTAAAAGAACTTATATACATTGCTGTTAGTGTTGCAAATGGCTGTCAGTATTGTGTGCATTCTCATTCTGCGGCGGCTAAAAAGAAGGGCATGACAGACGAAATGAGAAGTGAATTATTTTCCATTATAGCTACGGCTAGTCAAACTAATGCTTTGGCAGAAGCTTATCAAGTAGAGGTAGACGATCATTTAAAAATATAAGTTTAGGTTTTTTTAGAAATTACAAAAACCCCTTCAACACTGAATAAATTATTATAAAAACTTTCAGGCGTATCTATGGTTTTTATTAAACCGCTTTCCGAAAGACGAAAAGCCTTATCTACTGAGATACTTAACAACTCACAAATCTTAATAAAATCTTTTATTGTGCAAAGATGAATATTTGGAGTTTGATACCAGGGCTCAGATAGAGTCTTTGTCATTGGCATAACTCCTTTAAGTAGTAAATCTAATCTACATTTCCAATGAGCAAAATTAGGAAAAGAAACTATACATTTTTTTCCAATTCTAAGCATTTCTTTTAAAACTTCTTTTGGTTTATGAGTCGCTTGTAAAGTCCTACTAAGAATTACATAGTCAAACGAGTTTTTAGGAAAATTAACTAAATCTGTATCAGCGTTTCCTTGTAAAACAGATAATCCCTTAGATAAACACGTTTTAACTCCCTCATGGCTGATTTCTAGTCCGTGTCCATTTATATTTTTTTTATTCTCTAAAAAAACAAGAAGACTTCCGTCTCCGCATCCCACATCTAAAACTTTGCTATTTTCTTCTATGAGTGATGATATTAAATTTTGAGATATTTTATTATTCAACATTAGTTAGTCTACCATATTAGTTAGGCCTTTTTTATTCGCAGCTCCTTCGATGAAGCCTTTAAGTATACTATGAAATTCTGGAACATCTAGCAAAAAGCTATCGTGACCCTTATCAGATTGAATTTCTATAAAACTAACATCAGCCTCAACCTTATTAAGTGCTTTAAGAATTGTCCTACTTTCTGATGTTGGGAATAACCAGTCGCTTGAAAAAGAAACAACTAAATATTTACATTTATTGTTTTTAAATGCTAATGAAAGATTTCCGTGATATTGACTGGTCAAGTCAAAATAATCCATAGCTCGAGTCAGATATAAATAGCAATTAGCGTCGAATCTATCAACAAAAGAAGTGCCTTGGTGTCTTAAATAGCTCTCA
>PTKJ01000115.1 GCA_002937675.1 Alphaproteobacteria bacterium MarineAlpha9_Bin1
TAAATTATCTAAAATATTAGTCGATAAAATATTCTAAATTATACACAAAATACTAATTTTAAAGAAAATTATTTTATTTTTCATTAAATAAAGGAATAAAATTCTAAAAATATTTAGACTGGTGAGAATAATAGTTGATCCAATCCATGATCATATATCCAAAGTATTTAAGTCATTGAATTTATCTAGTATACAGATTTTAATTAATAGTATGTTTTGCCATGCGAGTAAAAATAACAACAAAACCTAAAATAGCTTTAGATAATAAAGGCAAATTTATTATCGTCAAATTGGGAAATAAGAAAAAAATGAGGTAGTGATCCTGAAGCTTCTAATAGACGAAAAGCAATAAATCTTGATATAAATATTGTTGAAGTTATTTGAAAGCCATAAATGACTAGTTTTGCAACATATAAAAACATTAGGGAGTTTGATTTTGAGTAAAATAATTGAAGAACCTAAATATAGAAGAGATAAGGCAAAGAAAGGTGGTGGTGAAAAACGCCTATCAGAGCAGCATAGAAAAGGCAAGTTAAGTGCTAGAGAGCGTATTCAACTATTAGCCGATAAAGGCTCTTTTGAAGAGTATGATATGTTTGTAGAACATCGCTGCAATGATTTTGGTATGAGTGATAACAAAATTCCAGGAGATGGAGTTGTAACGGGACACTGCAAAATTAATGGCCGTCCTGTGTTTGTTTTTAGTCAGGATTTCACCGTATATGGGGGTTCTTTGGGTGAGGCACATGCGGAAAAAATTTGTAAAATATTAGAAAAAGCTATGAAGATAGGGTGTCCTGTTATAGGGATTAATGATTCAGTAGGTGCTCGTATACAAGAAGGTGTAGTATCTTTGGGTGGTTATGCTGAAGTTTTTCAAAGGAATGTATTAGCTTCAGGTGTTATACCACAAATTTCTCTTATTATGGGTCCTTGTGCAGGAGGAGCTGTATATTCTCCTGCTATGACTGATTTTATTTTTATGGTTAAGAATTCTTCGTACATGTTTGTTACTGGGCCAGATGTTGTAAAGACTGTGACCCATGAAAATGTTACAGCAGAACAATTAGGTGGAACAGATAGTCATACAAAAAAGAATGGAGTAGTAGATCTCGCTTATGAAGATGATCGAATGGCCTTAGAAGAAACAAAAAGGTTTTTTGATTTTTTACCTCTATCTAATAGAGAAAAGCCTCCAATTAAAAAGACGCAAGACCCTTCTGATAGAAAGTCATATAATTTGGATACACTAATACCAGAAAATTCTAATACGCCCTATGATATGAAAGAATTAATTTCCAGTGTGGTAGATGAAGAAGATTTTTTCGAACTTAAACCAGATTTTGCTAAAAACATAATTATTGGTTTTGGTCGTATAGATGGTCAAACAGTAGGAGTAGTTGCAAACCAACCAATGGTTTTGGCGGGATATCTTGATATAAAGTCTTCTCGTAAAGCTGCTAGATTTGTTCGTTTTTGTGATTGTTTTAATATTGCAATAATAACTTTTGTTGATGCGCCTGGGTTTCTTCCTGGAACAGTACAGGAATACCATGGTATAATTCACCATGGTGCTAAGCTTTTGTATGCGTATGCTGAAGCAGTAGTTCCTAAGATTACGATAATTACTCGAAAGGCGTATGGTGGCGCGTATGATGTTATGGCATCTAAGCATTTAAGAGGTGATATAAATTATGCTTGGCCCACTGCAGAAATAGCTGTCATGGAGGCTAAAGAAGCTGTAAAAATAATTTTTAGGGGTTCTAGTAAAAAAGAAATTATAAATAAGACAGAAGAATACCATAAAAAATTTTCTAATCCCTTTATAGCGGCTTCAAGAGGGTATTTAGATGACATTATTTTGCCCCACAATACACGTCATAGAATTTCTATTTCATTGGATCTATTAAAAACAAAACAATTATCTAATCCCAATAAAAAGCATGGCAACATTCCACTCTAACTAAAAAAAATTATAATGTTTAAAAAAAATACTTATTACTAATAGAGACGAGATTGCATACAGAATTGCAAAAACATGTAAAAATTGGTATTTGTGCTTTAGGAATTTATTTGGATGCTGATAAAAGATCTCTAAATCTTAATTTTATGGATGAAACAGCTAATATAGGAGAGGCCGTTTCAAAACGGAGTTATTTAAATATCGCTAACATTTTAAAAATAGCTAAGGACTATGGAGTTGATGCCGTGCACCCAGATTATGGATTTTTATCGGAAAATTTCAATTTTGTATCAGCTTTGGAAAGTGCTGAGATCATTTTTATTGGACTTCTGGTTAAAGGAATTAAAAATTGATTAATTTACACTTCAAATACACACACTCAAGTACAGCTTTATT
>PTKJ01000012.1 GCA_002937675.1 Alphaproteobacteria bacterium MarineAlpha9_Bin1
CTGCGGCAGAAAATAAGCTTGCAGTTTTAGCCTAAATCACATTTAAATATTTTTCTTCTGAAGTGTTACAGTCATTTAAGGTACTTAATTGTAAAACTTCTCCTTCCGCAATTATAGTGGAAGCCCTTGATAATAATTTTAATATTTCCAGAGATTTACAACTAACCATAAGTTCAAATGCTCTCGTAAAAAGAAAATCCCCAACGAGCACACTTGCTTTGTTGCCGAACAAATCATTAGCAGTAGCTTCTCCTCTTCTCATTTTGCTCTCATCTATAACATCATCATGCAAAAGGGTAGCTGTGTGTATTAATTCTACTGTGGCAGCGAGTGCCAAATGCTTGTTTCCATCATAACTAGATATATGACTAGAAATAAGTGTTATTATGGGTCGTATTTTTTTTCCTCCTGAAGAAAATATATGACTTGATAAATCATTAATAAGAAGGACTTCACTCTTTAGTTCATTGGAAATGATTTGATTAACTTTTACCAAGTCTTCTTTTAATAATTCTCTAATGTCTTTAAAATCGTAGTTAGTTTTGTTTAATAGAGTTTGCAATTAAGTTCCCTAGTTGATGTTTTAATTTTTTTGCTTAATATGTCTTCAAATCTATTAATATATCTTATAGTTAGATAAATAGACATATATATTAAAATAACAATACTTTATAATATTTAAAGGTGATTATTGCAGAAATTTTCGTTAGATTTGAGTGCTAATAAAATATTAGGTGGTTATATTTCGATATTACAACCAAAAAAAGGCTTTAGAGTAGGAATGGATTCCATATTATTAGCTTCATCGATTAAGAATTGTGATAACTGTCTTGAACTTGGTTCTGGTTCGGGAGCAATCTCAATATGTTTAGTTAAGAAAATTGACAATATGGAAATATTGGGAATTGAAAAGAATATCAGATTGGTGGATATAGCAAATCAAAATATTTACAAAAATGGCCTCTCTGAAAATAAAATAAAATTTTTATGCTTAGATATAATAGGTAATAAATTCAAAACGCTGTATAATAATTATTTTGATCGAGTTGTTATGAATCCTCCATATTTTTCTGAAAGAAAAGTGAATACTTCAGAAAATATAGAAATTGCTACAGCAAGATGTGAAACAGAAAGCACTTTAGAAGATTGGGTAAAAATTGCATATAAAAAACTTGCACCTAAGGGATATTTGAATTTCATTTTTAGAACAGAATCAATAGACAAAGTTTTGACTATATTAAGCCCTAAATGGGGAGACATAAGAATTTATCCCCTGTGGCCAAATGCAGAAAAAGCATCTAAGTTATTTATTATTCAAGCTAGAAAAAATGTTAAAACTGAGTCTAAACTTTTGCCCGGTATGATACTACATAATGATAATGGAACTTATACTAATGCTTGTAACGATGTACTTTTAAACAGAGATTTAGTACAAATGGAATAATAATTGTAAAAGAGGATAATTATGAAGTTTTTTATGAAAATATTTTTTAATAAAACTCCACAGGTGAATATTATTAGAATGCAGGGTGTAATATCTAGCTCCTCACGTTTCCTTGGATCTTCAAATATTTCTCTCGAGAATATGGAAAAGCCTCTTTTAAGGGCTTTTACAGCAAAAAAAGTTTCTGGTGTGGCTTTGGTAATAAATTCTCCTGGAGGTTCTCCGGTTCAGTGCTCACTTATTTCAGAACGCATTTTGCAACTTTCAAAAAAACATAATGTGCCAGTATATTCTTTTATAGAGGATGTTGCAGCATCTGGAGGATATTGGTTGGCTTGTTCAGCGGATAAAATTTATGTTATGCCTTCATCTATATTAGGGTCTATAGGTGTTATAACTGCAGGCTTTGGTTTTGTAGAAGTTATTAAAAAAATAGGTATAGAAAGAAGAGTATACTCCAAGGGAAAAAATAAAGGAATTTTGGATCCCTTTCAGCCTGAAAATGAAGAAGATGTAAATTTAATTACACATATGCAGGAGGAAATACATGAAAACTTTAAAGAGTGGGTTACTATTAGGAGAGGGAAAAAACTTAATAAATTAGATATAGAAAAAGAAGGTATATTTGAAGCAAAAATCTTTTCGGGTGCAAAGGCCTGTAAAATTGGTTTGGCTGATTCTGTAGGAGAACTTCGTTCTGTAATGAGGGAAATCTTTGGAGAAGATGTAATTTTTAAAGAAATAACCGCTAGGAAAAAGTTAAGCCAGAGACTCGGTTTATCTTCTTCGGTTTATTTTAAAATAATAGAATATATAGAAGAAAGATTGGCTTTTGCTAGGTTTGGGTTATAGCATATAAAAAATTATTTTATCTTAATTTATAAATTTTGCAGAGTGAGTAAAAGATGTTTGGTTTTAGCATACCTAAGTTACTAGTTTTGTTTCTCATTATTTTATTGGTTTGGTACGGTTTTAAATTGTTCGAAAGACGAGACTATCTTTCAAAAAATAAAAGTAAAAACCCTAGAAGGGAATCAGATCAAGAAAAAAGTAAATTTAAAAAAGATGAAGTTGAGGACCTAATAAAATGTCCAGAATGTGGAAATTATTTTTCCTCTGGTTCTTCTTGTACAGTTTGTAGTTCAAAATAATCAAAGGAATAACTTATATGACCACTGATAATTCCTTTCAGACGATAATTTTTAAGCTCCAGAGTTTTTGGTCTGAAAAAGAATGTGTCATTCTTCAACCTATTGATATGGAAGTAGGAGCAGGTACATTCCATACTGCTACATTTCTAAAAGCTTTGGGTGCAGAACCATGGAGAGCCGCTTATGTGCAGCCTTGTAGGCGTCCTACTGATGGTCGCTATGGACTGAATCCGAATAGATTGCAACATTACTACCAGTTTCAAGTTGTTTTAAAGCCTTCGCCGGATAACATTCAAGATTTGTATTTAAAAAGTCTTGAATATTTAGGCATCAGTCTAAAAAAAAATGATATACGTTTTGTTGAGGATGATTGGGAAAGTCCAACTCTTGGGGCTTGGGGGTTGGGATGGGAAGTATGGTGTAATGGAATGGAGATAACCCAATTTACATATTTTCAACAAGTAGGAGGAATAGACTGTAAACCTGTTACAGGAGAGATTACATATGGTTTGGAAAGATTGGCTATGTATATTCAAGGCGTAGATAATGTTTTTGACTTAGTTTGGAATAGATATGGAATAAAATATGGAGATATTTTTTTAGAAAACGAAAAACAGCAGTCTAAATATAATTTTGAGAAACTACCGCACAACAAACTAATTATAAATTTTTCTGAAATAGAAGATAACTGCAAAATGCTAATTAAGGAAAAATTAACTTTACCAGCTTATGAACAATGTATAAAAGCTAGTCATATTTTTAATCTGTTGGATGCACGGGGGGTTATAGGAGTAAATGAACGTGCTGCCTATATTGGCCGAGTTAGAAGCATGGTAAAGTCTTGTGCCGAGCTATATATTTCAGATACAAAAGTGTAACAGATATGTCTGAGCTAATTATAGAATTTTATTCTGAAGAAATACCAGCAGGCTTACAAAAATGGGCTGCAGAAAATATAGAGTCTATGATTTTAAAAGACTTTAAAAAAGCAAATTTAATTTACAAGAAATCAGAGTGCTTTTGGACACCAATGAGATTATCATTACTAATTTCAGGAATTGCTAAAAAAACATCAGATATTGCTCTGGAAAAAAGGGGCCCAAGATTGGGGGCAAATGAAAAGGCTATACAAGGCTTTGTTTCACACTTGAGAATAAAAAAAAATGATCTAATAATTCAAAATACTCCAAATGGAGACTTTTATTTTTATAAAATAAATAAAAAGGGAGTGAGGGCCACTTTAATAGTTGAAAATTCAATAAAAAATGTTGTTTATAATTTTCCATGGAAAAAATCCATGCGCTGGGGTAAAAGGAATTTGAGGTGGATAAGGCCTTTGCAAAACGTGCTATGTGTATTAGATGGTTCTCTTATTAATTTTAATATAGATCATATATCAACAAGTAATAAAACTATAGGACATAGGTTTATGTCTCCTAATTGCATTACTGTTCATTCTAAAAATGAATACTTTAAAAAACTAGAATCTTCCAACGTACTTTTAGACGCGAATAAAAGAGTTGCTGAAATATTTAGAAAAGGAAAGATTATTTCTAAAAGAAATAATTTGTTGTTTAAATCTAATTCTGATTTAGTGAATGAAGTGGCTAATTTGGTAGAGTATCCCCATGTATTTTTGGGTAAATTTGATAAAAGTTTTTTAAGACTTCCAAAAGAAATTTTAGAATTTACTATGATAAAACAACAAAAATATTTTCCACTTTACAAGTCTAACGGCTCTATCAGCAATAAATTTTTAGGAGTTTCAAATATAAAAATTGAAAAAAATTCCAAAATAATTAGTGGGAATTCAAGAGTTATTATGGCCAGACTAACTGATGCGAATTTTTTTTATAAAAATGATTTAAAAAAAGGACTTAAAAATTATTCTAAAGAACTTAAGAATATCATTTTCCACAGCAAACTGGGTTCCATGGATCAAAAAGTGAAAAGAGTATCAAGCCTTTGTAAAAATTATTCTATTAACTTTAAAGCAAAAGTAAAAGCTTCAGTGCAATCGGCGCAATTGGCAAAAGCAGATTTATGTAGTGAAATTGTTTACGAAATGCCAGAGCTTCAAGGTTTGATTGGGGGTATATATGCTGAAAAGGAAGGATTTTCTAAAGATGTTGTTATTGCTATAAGCGAGCATTATTTACCTTTAGGACCTTTAGATGATTGTCCGTCAATTCCAGAGTCTGCAACTTTATCATTTTCAGATAAAGTTGATAGTTTAGTGGGTTTTTTTATGATAGGAGAGAAACCTAGAGGCTCGAGAGATCCATTTGGCATAAGAAGAGCTAGTTTGGGAGTAATAAGAATTATTATTGAAAGAAATATAAGAATACCATTATTAGAAGTCATAAAATCGGCAATCAAAAACTACCAATCTCAAAATTTTAAAATTAGTGATAAGAATAATTTAATTTCTTCTTCAATTATAGATTTTATTTATGAAAGATTAAAATTTTATTTACGAGATAAAAATATAGCTCCTGATCAGATAGAGTCAGTTGTAAAGGCTTCAAATAATTATGATCTATATGATTCTTTTAAAAGAATTGTATATCTAAATAAATTTATGGAAACGACTGAAGGACTAGAACTAATTTCGGTTTTTAAAAGAGTTAGAAGAATTTTATATCTTGAGGAGAAGAAAGTCGGTTTTAGCTATTCAGGACAGGTAAAAAAATCTTTGTTAAAATCTTCAGAGGAGAAAGCATTATATAGTGCCTGCATAAAAAATGCTGTTTCAATAAGAAAGGCTATTGGAATGGAGCAATATGAAAAAGCACTTATGCACTATAAAGGTATAAAAACTAAGTTAGATAATTTTTTTGATAATGTTTTAGTAAACGATAAAGATCACTATATAAAAACAAATAGATTAAATTTATTATCAATGATAAGAAGTTCTTTTGCAGAATACGCTGATTTTTCACTTATAGATGTAGGAAATTAAAGTAATAATTTCTTCTAAACTAAATTACTGAGAAGGCTAGTGATTATGACCAAATGGGTTTACAGTTTTGGGTCTGGAAGTGCTGATGGAAATGCAGGACTTAAGAATCTTTTGGGAGGAAAGGGATCTAATTTAGCTGAAATGAATAACATAGGTATTCCTGTGCCTTCAGGTTTTACAATTACCACAGAAGTATGTAACTTTTTTTATGAAAACGAACAAGAGTATCCTAAAGAATTCAGTATTCAACTTAATAGAGCTCTTTCTAAAATAGAAAAAACTACCAAAATGAAATTTGGAGATAACAAATCTCCTCTCTTATTATCAGTTAGGTCTGGTGCCAGGACTTCTATGCCGGGCATGATGGATACTGTTTTAAATTTAGGTTTAAATGATAATACAGTTTTAGCTTTATCAGATATAAGTGGTGATAAAAGATTTGCTTATGACAGTTATAGACGTTTTATCCAGATGTATGGAGATGTTGTTTTAGGAATAGATTCAGGAGAGTTTGAGGACATAATAGAAGAGGAGAAGAGGAATAAAGAAATACATCTGGATACTGAAGTAACAGCTGAATCTTGGAAAAAAATTATAAAATTATTTAAAGTACTAATTAAAAAAGTTACCAATAAAGATTTTCCACAAGATCCAGTTGATCAACTATGGGCTTCTATAGGGGCAGTTTTAAATTCTTGGATGAATCAGAGGGCAAAAACTTACAGATCCTTAAATAATATTCCAGAATCTTGGGGAACTGCTGTTAATGTCCAATCAATGGTTTTTGGTAATATGGGGGAAGATTGTTGTACTGGAGTAGCCTTTACTCGAAATCCCTCAACTGGAGAAAATAATTTCTATGGTGAATATCTTGTTAATGCCCAGGGGGAAGATGTGGTTGCAGGAACTAGAACTCCACAAAATTTAACTAAAAAGGAGAGTACGAAACAAGGTACAAAAGATTTATCTCTTGAAGAATATATGCCTAGTATTTATCGCGAATTGGAAGGTATTTTTGATAGATTAGAAAGACATTATTTAGATATGCAGGATATAGAATTTACTGTTCAAAGAGATAAATTATGGATTTTGCAAACTAGAGCAGGAAAAAGGACAACTACTGCTGCAGTGAAAATAGCAATAGATATGGAAAAAGAGGGATTAATAGATAAAAATGAGGCTTTATCTAGAATTAATCCTTTAGGGCTTGATCAACTTTTGCATCCTACTTTAGATCCACAAAAAGAAAAAAAAGTGTTAACAAAAGGTTTACCTGCTTCACCTGGTGCAGCTTCAGGAAAAGTAGTATTTGATTCTGAGGATGCAGTCTTAAGTTCTAAAAAAGGTGAATCAATCATTTTGGTACGAAAGGAAACTAGTCCTGAAGACATTCATGGAATGCATGCGGCGCGAGGTATTTTGACAAGTAGAGGAGGAATGACAAGTCATGCTGCTGTAGTAGCTAGAGGCATGGGAAGACCCTGCGTTACAGGAGCTGGTGATTTAGTTATAGATCATGATAAGAGGGAATTTAGAGTAGATGATTTTGTGATAAAAAATAATGAAGTTATAACAATTGATGGAGGAAGCGGAGAAGTTATTCTTGGAGAAATACCAACTGTAATGCCAGGTTTATCAGAGAATTTTTTCCAATTAATGAAATGGGCAGATGAAAAAAGAAAACTTAAAATTAGGGCAAATGCTGAAACTTCCAGAGATGTAAAAACTGCTCTAGATTTCGGAGCAGAAGGAATAGGTTTATGCAGAACAGAACATATGTTTTTTGATGCGAATAGAATTTTAGCTGTTCGTGAAATGATATTTGCGGAAACTGAAAGTGAAAGACGTTCTGCATTAAACAAGATAAAACCGATGCAGAAAAATGATTTTAAAGAAATATTGAGTCTTATGGGTATTTTACCTGTTACAATAAGATTGCTTGATCCTCCTTTACATGAATTTTTGCCTAAAGAAGACAGGGAACTTGAAGAACTTTCTTCAAAACTAAATTTAAATATGGATACATTGCAAAATAAAGTTAAAAAACTAGAGGAACAAAATCCTATGCTTGGTCATAGAGGATGTAGACTCGGAGTTACTTATCCTGAAATATATGAAATGCAAGCACAAGCTATATTTGAGTCTGTGATAGAGGTTAGTGAAGAAAAAAAGATTAAAATAATTCCTGAAATAATGGTTCCTTTTATTATTAGTGCTAATGAATTAAAATTTGTAAAAAATAAAATTGCCAAAGTTGCAGATGAAATGAAAAAACTATTAGGTACTTTTCCAGAGTATTTAATTGGCACTATGATTGAACTTCCCAGCGCAGCATTAAATGCTAAAGAAATAGCATTGGAGGCAGATTTTTTTAGTTTTGGTACCAATGACTTAACTCAGACAACTCTGGGTATTAGCAGGGATGACAGTAGCAAATTCTTATCCGATTACATAGATGAAAATATAATTGAACATGATCCATTTGTTACTATTGATGAGAAAGGAGTAGGGAAACTAGTTTTAATTGCAAAAAAACAGGCTATAATTTCTAATAAAGGAATAAAACTTGGGATTTGTGGAGAACATGGAGGAGATCCTCAATCTATAGATTTTTTTAGCAGAGTGGGTTTAGATTATGTCTCTTGTTCTCCTTACAGAATCCCTATAGCTCGTCTAGCTGCAGCTCAAGCAGAGATACAAAAAGAAAAGAAGTAGGCTATTTGAGGTCTTCATTTATCTCAATATAACTTTCTGCTGTTGAAAGTTTAGTTTTTTTAAGGGCAGCATTTTTTGCTTCATCTATTCTGATAGTCGCTAATCCAATATTTTTAGAAGAAGAACGCATTAATCCGACAATTTTGCCGTTATAAAATATCTTGCTTCCATTAGGAATTGCATCTCCAAAGATCTTAACTTTCATTAGTCTTTTTTTTAATGTAGCTCTATATTTTTGACGAGCTGTATTCTCTTGTCCTAGATAACATCCTTTGGAAAAATCTATCGCATTAATAAATTCAAAATTGTTTTCCATTAAAAAACTTTTATTTACTTCCATATCAATCGATCCTTCTGGAACACCTAGATTTATTCTGAGATAATTCCATTTTTCAAAGTCAACGGTATTAATAGATTCTATTTGATTGGATAGATTTCCTGTAAAATGAATAACTCTAATTCCAAGGATTTTATTTCTTGGGTCAATTAACATTACTTCTTTTTTAGTTGATCTAGAAAATCCAACAGAGTTTTTCAATTCTATTTTTGACAGAAAAGAATTATTAAAATCTCCGAATATAACGTAAACTTTTGCCTTAATTACCTTTGATATACTGATATTTTTTCTTAAATTATACATATTCAAAAGCGTAATTAATTCTGAAGACCGTTTTTTTTCACAATCCAGAAAAATTTTTTGTTTTTTTCCTACATGTAAAAAGAGTATAAAATCAAATAAGTATTTTCCTTGAGGAGATAAGAGAGCTGAGTAGATTGCTCTTTTTTCTGAAAGCATGAAAATGTTGTTTGTTATTAAATTTTGTAAAAAATCTAATTTTTCCTCTCCTTCAATCTGTATTATTTCTCTTTCCTCAAGAAGCGATTTGTATAAATTATTTTTTTGCATTTAGTGTCTCTTCCAAAATTATAAACTTGCAATAACTCCTTTACATTCGTAAACCCCTAGTATGCTAATTACACTTTTAGATGATAGCCATTCCTTTGATGGGTCTACAAAAGATAAGCATCCACTAGGAGGTTCAGAGAAATCCTTTATTCTCCTTGCTGAAGCATTATCTAATATAGGGCATATAGTTAGAGTTTTCAATAATTGTGAAAATGCATTAGTTGTTAATGGTGTAAGTTGGAATCCAATAAACAAAATGAAAGCAATACATTCAGATGTGTGGATAGTTCATAATGATCCTCTTCTTTTTAACTCCATAAATAATGGTACTAAAAATATATTGTGGCTAACCAAATCAGGACTTAAACTAGTTCAGCCAAAATATTTTAATGTTACAATGGAGTACCGTCCAACTCTAGTATACCAGGGTGAGAATCATTTGGATTTTATTCCAGATGCAGTTAAATCGCTTGATGCTGCCATGATACCGTCAGGGGTATCTGAATGTTATTTAAACCAGTCTGATTTAGTTCCAACTATAGCTCCGATAGCTTTAGTAACTTCCCACCCTTTGATGGGAATGGAATGGTTGTTGGATATATGGAACAAAAAAATACATACCAAATTGCCTTGGGCAGAGTTACATATTTTTTCAAATATATTAAGTAAGTTTATTACAGGTAAAAAAATTCCTGAGCATTATGATAAGATAGTAAAAAAAATTGAAGATAGAGATAAATTTAATATTAAAATTAAAAAACCTTTGTTAGATAAAGAAATGGTAGAAGAGATGAAAAATATGAGGGTGCATCTATATCCATCACATAATACTGAAGTAGGAGCTTTTACTCTTTCTGAATCACAGGCATTAGGATTACCTGCTGTAACAAGAAATATAGGTGTAGCTCCAAGAAGAATTATAGATGGTAAGACCGGTTTTATTTCTGATGATCATCAATCATTTGCGGATTTTAGCATTAGATTCTTAGATGATATGCCAGCTTTTCAAAGAGCTAGTGCTGAGGCTAAAAAAAATAATAACAGGTCTTGGAATAAAGTGGCACAGGAATTTATAAAAGTCATATCAGGTATTCATTAAAATGAAAAATAAAAGACTGCTTTTTATAGGAAATACTAGGCTCGGAGACTGTGTTTTATCAACTGGTCTATTGGAAGATGTGTGCAAATATTATAATGCAAAAGCGACTGTGATTTGTGGTTCTTTGGGAGCTACAATTTTTAAAAAGTTTCCCTCGGTGGATAAAGTTATAATTTTAAGAAAAAAAAAATACAGTTATCATTGGTTTGAATTATGGAAGGAAATAAGAAGCACTTATTGGGATGTTGTGTGTGATCTACGTGGGACCCCAGTTTCGTGGTGTATAAGGACAAAAAAGAGGATAATTTTAAGCAAGCGCAAAAATATAACAGAGCATAGAATCAACGGTTTGGCCAAGTTAAATCCATTAAATAGAAGTCCCATGCCAAAAATATGGCTAAATGAAAGTATTAAGAATGAAGGTAAGAAATTATTACAGGGAAGAAGTAAACCATTTCTTGTTATTGGTCCTACTGCTAATTGGGAAGCAAAAGTTTGGCCCACTAATAATTTTATTAATTTAGCAAAAAAACTAATTGAGTCTAGTTATTTTAAAGGAGGAACTCTCGTAATAGTTGGTGGACCTGGCGAAGAAGAAATAGGAAAAAACATCATGTCCCAGGCGGCTAAAATAAATCCTATTAATTTAATAGGAGAGCCTATTCTTCCTACAGCAGCAATTTTTTCATTTTCTAGATTATATATAGGAAATGATTCTGGGTTAATGCATTTAGCTGCAGCAATAGGAGCTCCTACACTAGGGCTATTTGGTCCAACTGATGATCAGATTTATTCTCCTTTAGGCGAGAATACTATGGTAGTTAGAACACCTGAAACTCCCAAAGAGCTGATGAGCACCTCAGATTTTGATCATAGAACATCTGGTAGTTTAATGGAAACATTGAGTATCGAAAAAGTAGAAAAAATAGCTTATACTATGCTTAAGAAAACTAGTTTTATGGATTAATAAATTATAGAGGTTTAGAAATGAAAGCTTACATTATAGCACATATTGAAACAAAAAATTTAGACAATATGAAAAAATATAGGGAGAAAGTATTTGATATAGTTGTTAATTATGGTGGAAAATATTTAGTTAGAGGAGGAGAAAGCGAACCCTTGGAGGGAGATTTTTTTCAACATAGACTCGTGGTTATAGAGTTTCCAAATGTAAAACTTGCTAAAAGTTTTTATGAATCTGAAGAATACAAACCTTTGTTAAAATTAAGAATGAAATCTGGTATTTCTAGCTCTGTCCTAGTAAAAGGCATTTGACTTAACTAAAATATAGACAATTTATTTTGAAGATTTAAATACATTATTTATGCCTGGAAATTTTTTTTCTTTAACCTCTCTGGCGTATTCTGCTACAGCTTCAGATATGTTTTTATCCAATTCAGCATATTTTTTTACGAACTTAGGAGTAAAATCTCCGAAAAGTCCTAATATATCGTGAGCTACGAGAATCTGTCCATCACACGTTCTTCCTGCGCCTATTCCGATGGTAGGAATGGGAGAATTTCTAGTTACTATTTTTGATGTTTCTTCCGGCACTGCTTCTATCACAGTAGAAAATACTCCTGCATCAACTATAGCTTTAGCATCTTTTATTACTTGCTCTGCTGCCTCTTTAGTTTTACCTTGAGTTATAAATCCACCTAAAGTTTGAATTCTTTGAGGCATTAGTCCTATGTGTCCCATCACAGGGATACCTCTTTGAGATAAAAAATGGATTGTCTCCGCAAATTCTTCTCCACCCTCTAATTTGACAGACTGTGCTCCAGTGAATTTCATAATTTTGCTTGCAGTTCTAAAAGCTTTTTCAGGAGATTCTTCATAGCTACTAAACGGAAGATCAATCACTATGTGAGGTCTAGAAGTAGAAGAGACAACGGCTTTTCCATGATTTATCATCATTTGTGTTGTGACAGATAAAGTATTTTCATGACCATAAATGGTCATTCCCATACTATCTCCTACTAAAATAATATCTACAAGATCATTAATGAGACGAGCGAGCTGAGCTGTATAACACACCAGGCTAACAATAGGTTCATTGTCGAGAACTGTTGATTTTAATTTTCGTATATCTCTAACCGATAATCTTTTTTCCATATATCCCTCCTCCAATATTTTTCTAATTGAATTGTAATCATTATTGAACTTTATTTATAATTTTAATTAATTATTATAATAAATGAGATTGACTTTCATTTGCAATTGTATTTTAATAGTTTTTTGAAAGAGAGTTATAAAAATGTATGTCTGTCTTTGCAATGCTTTGACTACTAGTGATGTTCGAAAAGTTAAGAGTAGCGGAGTTTGTGAGCCGATTCAAGTTTATAAAATTTTGGGTTGTAGCATGCAATGCGGAAAATGCTTGGAAACAATAGATGAAATACTGCAGGAAAAAGAATCTCAAAGCTCACAAAAAGACATTGATTATCAAAAAAGATTTTCTGTTCAGGTTCAGGCCTAAACTATTAGAATATTTACAATAAGTGCTTAAAAACAGAGGGAATTTTTCGTCTACTTGAGAATGAGAATTACTTTCAACCTTTTGTTTTAAAAGGTTTTTCTTGATCTTTTCCTAAAAATGCATCATAAGTACGATTAATATTAATCAGACTGTGGAGATCACAATGAAAGGTGATAAAGGAGTAATTAAGCATTTCAATATTGTGTTAACGAATGAGTTAACTGCCATTAATCAGTATTTTCTTCATTCTAGAATGTTCAAAGATTGGGGCTATAAAAAGCTGGGTGAGAAAGAGTATGAAGATTCAGTAGATGAAATGAAACATGCGGACAAAATAATTGAAAGGATATTGTTTTTAGATGGTATCCCCAATGTTCAAGATATGCATAAAATTATGATAGGCGAAGAACCTGTAGAGTGCGTAAACTGCGATTTTAAATTAGAAGAGAAGGCTATCCCTGAACTTAAAGAAGCAATAGAGCATTGTGAAAAAGTTTCAGATTTTGTAAGTAGAAATATATTTAGAGAGATTTTGGATTCAGAGGAAGAACATTATGATTGGCTAGAAACCCAATTAGAATTGGTGCAAAAAGTAGGAAGAGAAAACTGGCTACAATCACAGATGTAATAATTTTTTTTATACTTGACTAATATATTGGATAATCTCTAACTCATATATTTGTTGATTTTACGATATATTTAGGAGCTTCTAATGGAAGAGATATTTTCTGGTACAGATACTTATATTTCAACAGAATCTTTGTCTGTGGCTGTAAATGCTGCCGTTACTTTGGAACGCCCTTTATTGATTAAAGGAGAACCTGGGACTGGCAAAACAATGCTAGCGGAAGAAGTTTCGAAAGCTTTAGGAAAGAGTTTAATCAGATGGCATATAAAATCTACAACTAAAGCGCAACAAGGTCTATATGAGTATGATGCCGTTTCTAGACTTAGGGATTCTCAACTAGGAGATTCTCGGGTCAAAGATATTAAAAATTATATTTATAGGGGAGTTTTATGGGATGCTTTTACTTCTGATGAAAAACCAGTCTTACTTATTGATGAAATAGATAAAGCTGATATAGAGTTTCCGAATGATTTATTATTAGAATTAGACCGCATGGAATTTCATGTTTACGAAACAAAAGAAAACGTGATAGCAAAGCAGAGACCTATAGTTATAATAACATCGAATAATGAAAAAGATTTACCTGATGCTTTTCTTCGCAGATGTTTTTTTCATTATATAAACTTTCCTGACCATGATACTATGACAGCGATAGTAGGGGTGCACTTTCCCAAGATTAAAAAGATTTTAGTTGATTCTGCATTAAAGACATTTTTCGAAGTTAGAGAGACTCCAGGATTAAAGAAAAAGCCTTCAACTTCTGAGTTATTAGACTGGATCAAACTACTTCTTGCTGAAGACATTGGACCTGAAGCTTTACGCATGAAGGATTCTAAGAATGCATTGCCGCCTTTGTATGGAGCTATTTTAAAAAATGAATCGGATGTTCACATGTTTGAAAGACTGGTTTTTATGACAAGGCAGAATAATTAGAAATAATAGGAGTTATAAATGAATGTTTTCTTTAAAATTAAATTGTTAACCACAATTGTATTAAGTTTTTTTATTTTTAATAATGTTTTTGCAAAGGAGGTATGTATAACGAATTTAGGAAAGGATCCTGTTGCCCTGATTTTAAGTCATTCTATGCAATGGGTCGAAACTAGAAGGGGCCGTTGCATGAATACGGATGATCCTAAAGGTCTTATTCAAAATTTTGATGTAAGTGATGTATGTTCTTTTGAAGAAAAAACCACAGAGGTAGATATAATAACTTATGCTTGTTTTAGAGTTTTAGGTGAGAGTGGAGTTTGTAGTCCAAAGATCGAATCTTGGGAATTCGCAGATGATTGCGAAAAAAAAGTAAAACGCTAGATTTATAATAATCATTGAAAGTAGAAATTGTTTATAAGTTTTTTTCATCAATTAAAAAAAACTGGGGTTCCTGTCTCTATTAGAGAATATTTAGATTTTGTTTCAGGTTTGTCTAAGGGTGTCACTCAGTTAGATACAAATTGTTTTTATTATTTTGCTAGATCTTCGTTAGTAAAAGATGAGAGACATTTTGATAGATTTGATAAAGTTTTTTCAGAATTTTTTGAAGGAGCTTTGAATGCTGGAGAGAAAATACTAGCTGAAATTCCAGATCATTGGATTATGAATGCTTTACAAAAAAATTTATCTGAAGCAGAAAAACAACAAATAGAGTCTCTTGGTGGTTGGGATAAACTTCTTAAAACATTAAAAGAAAGATTGAAAGAGCAAAAAAAAAGACATCAGGGAGGAAATAAATGGATAGGAACAGGAGGTACTTCGCCTTTTGGATCGGGAGGTTACAATCCGGAAGGAATAAGAATGGGGAGCGAAGGAAAAAGACAAGGTAAAGCTGTAAAAGTTTGGGAACAAAGACTGTGGTCAAATTTTGATGATACAAAAACACTTGGAATAAGAGATATTAGAGTTGCCGTGAGACGACTAAGAAAATTTGCTAGAGAAGGAACACCAGAAGAATTTGATATAGACTCAACAATTAACGCTACTGCAAAGAATGCTGGATATTTAGATGTAAAAATGCGTCCCGAACGTAAAAATAGAATAAAATTACTTTTATTTTTAGATGTAGGAGGATCCATGGATCCTCATATTGAAGCTTGTGAGGAACTTTTTTCTGCAACTAGGAGTGAATTTAAAAATTTAGAGCATTTTTACTTTCATAATTGTGTTTATGAAGTTTTATGGAAAAATAACCCACGTTCCAGTGAAGAAGTAATTTCAACTTATGATGTACTGAGAAAATTCAGAAGTGATTATAGAATCATTTTTGTGGGAGATGCATCAATGAGCCCATACGAAATAACTTATCCTGGCGGCTCTATAGAACATTGGAATGAGGAGGCAGGAGCTATATGGTTAGATCGACTTTCCTCCCATTTTAACTCAATAGCTTGGCTAAATCCGGAACCAGAGAAATTTTGGAATAGTTCGGAATCGAACAGAATCATAAAAAAAATACTTGATGGTAGAATGTTTGAACTAAATTTAAATGGCATCGAAAAAGCTATGAAGTCTCTCGCAAGATAATAAAATTTAAACTGCTAGATATTTATCTCTGGTCTTTTTATCTTTTTTGAGTTTATTTATATTTCCTTCCCATACATTCTTTCCTTTATCTATTATAATTGCTTCTTGAGCAATATTCATACAAAAGTGCATATTTTGTTCAGCGAGCAATATAGTCGCACCAGTTTTTTTAAGATTTAATAATATTTTAGTAATATCTTCTATAATTTTTGGTGCTAATCCTTCAGACGGTTCATCTAACAATAAAATTGAAGGATTGCCTACAAGAGTTCTGGCTATTGATAACATTTGTTGTTCTCCTCCAGAAAGTCTACCTGCTATTCTTTTTTTAAGGTTATATAAAACAGGAAAAGTTTCCCATATTTTATCTTTTCCCCAACTATTTTTTATATCACTGTTAAGTTTCTTGCCTAAATCTATATTTTCTTCTACTGAATGTTCTGGAAAAACTTGCCTATCTTCTGGAACATAACCTATTCCAGCTAATGCCCTTTTATTAGTAGGCATGTCAGTCAAGTTTTTTTCTTTGAGAAAAATTGAGCCAGATTTTACTTGAATCATTCCTGTAATTGCTTTGAAAGTAGAACTTTTCCCAGCTCCATTACGTCCTAGCAAAGCAATAATTTTTCCCTCAGTGATATTTATATTTAGATTAAACAAGACTTGGCTATTATCATAAAAAGCATTTAGATTACTAATTTTAAGTAGACTCATTTTTTTTCTGTCCACCTCCTAAATAAGCATCTATTACATTTTGATTATTTTTTATACTTTTAGGAGAACCTTCAGCAAGGATTTCTCCTTGGTGTAACACATATATTTTTTGTGCTACATTGAACACTATATCCATATCATGTTCGATAAAAACTAAAGTCATATTAGTTTTTTTCCATAGATCTTTTACTCTATTTATCATCTTCCATCTTTCTTCAGACCCCATGCCAGCAGTAGGCTCATCCAACAATAAAACTTGTGGTTTCATGGCAAGAGCTAAAGCTATATCAAGAAGTTTCTGATCTCCATGGCTTAATTCGTCACTTTGAATATTGAAAACTTCGTCTAAGCCTGTAATTGCTGCAATATTTTTGGATTCTTCTTGCGCAGGATGATCTTTAAATCTTTTCCAAATGTTATTTAATCCATGATTTTTAGCCAGAATAGCAGCTGTAATAGATTCTTTAACAGAAAATGATGGAAAAATATTAGTAATTTGAAATGCACGTGCTACACCCAAATGGGTGATTTGTAATTCTGAAAGCCCAGTGATATTCTTATCTTCAATAAATATCTGACCAGCGTCATTTTTGATTTTTCCTGTGATTAAATTAAATAGGGTAGTTTTACCTGCTCCATTAGGTCCTATTATAGCATTTATAGAACCAGGTTTTAGTTTCATAGAAACATCGTTAGTAGCAATTATTCCACCGAAGCTTTTAGTAACGTTTTTAAGTATAAGCATGCTAGTTTTTCCTACCTCTTATAACAATCCAGTCCAACAAACCTTTTTTAAATCCTAAAACAAAAATTAATATTACGAGACCGAGTATAAGTCCGTAGTATCTTGTATTAGCAGATACGAAGTCATTTAAAAGCTCAAATATAAGAGCTCCTAGCAAGGGGCCAAGAAAGGTTTGCATTCCTCCTAATAAAATCATAAAAAGTGGTTCTGCAGATTTAGACCAAAATGCCCACTCTGGGTAGGCGCCAACGTCAAGTAAAGCCTGCAGAGAACCTGCCAGTCCCGCAAGAGAGCCAGCAATAATAAACGCCAAAAGCTGATGTGAGCGGATATTAAAACCAAGTGCTGCTGGTCTTTCATGATTATCTCTTATCATTCTTAAGCCATATCCAAAAGGGGATTCTATTATTTGCCTCATTAAAAATACTGCTAAAATAACGATGAAGGTAGTAAAAGCATAAAAGTGGAAGTGAATACCAAGGTCAATTCCCAAAAAAGGAGGTTTAGGGAAACCTCCCATAAGGCCTTGATCTCCTCCTGTAATACCAACTAAGGCTAGGATTAAACTATAAAATATCATCTGGAATGCTAAAGTTAGAAATGAGAAATATATTTCTCTTAGTCTAATACAAATAACTCCAACTATTGTAGCTAAAATTCCTGGTAACAGCACAGATAAAGACAAAGCAATTGGAATAGACCAAGAACCAATATTATATTCAATTATAAAATCTGATTGAAGAAATAGTCCTAGTGTGTATGCACCAGCTGCAAAAAAAGTAGCATGTCCAAAGGCTATTAATCCTAGGTAACCAATAAGAATATTCAAGGACATTGCAAACAACCCAAGTATTGCAACTTTTGTTATTATATCTTGGATGCCATGGTCGTTGAAAATAAAGTATAATGATAATAGAGCTATCCACGAAACTACACTATAAATAGCATCTTTCTTGAACGAATCTTTTATGGATACGTTCATTACTTTTTTTCTCCCATTATTCCTCGTGGCCTTAATATAAGTACTAAAACCATTATAAGAAACATTAAGCCATCAGTGAACAGTGGCATAGCTACTGCTCCAAAAGACCTGGCCATTCCTATAATTAGTGAAGCAAGAAAAGCTCCCCCAATGGATCCCATTCCTCCAATAACTGTAACAATAAATGATTCTATTAAAATTGAATTACCCATTTGAGATACTATAGATCTTTCACTAGCTGCAAGGGCTCCTCCTAAACCTGCTAAAAAACTACCCAATACAAAAACACTGTATCTAATAAAATTAGTGTTTATTCCTAGCGCCTCAAGCATTTTAGGATTTATAGCTGCGGCTCTTACTAGACTTCCAAATCTTGACCGCGTCATTAGCATCCATAATAAAATGGCGATTAAAAGACTGGTGAAAATTATTGCCAAATGAAATGGGGGAATAACAGCATCAAAAATAAATAATGGAGGTACTTGAAATATCTCGGGTACACCAATGCTAGATAAAAATTCATCTCCCCAGATAATCATGACCAGGTCATCTACAATTAATATTACTGCATAGCAAAGAAGTATTTGAATAAGTAAATTAGATTCATAGACTCTTTTTATCAAGCCTCTTTCGAAGGCTAACCCAAATATTCCTACACCGATTGCTCCGATTAAAACTGAAAGACCAAAATGGCCAGTCAATTCCATTGCTTGCCAAGCAAAATAAGCTCCCAGCATATATAGGATTCCATGAGCAAAATTGATAATGCCCAACACCCCAAATATAAGAGTCAATCCTGATGCAACCAAAAATAAGAGCATTCCGATTTTTAATCCACCTACTGCTTGAGAAAGCAAACATGCAGGGGCCGATAGGCAATCAAGAAGAGCTAAAACCTCCATATTTGACCCTAATATTTAGAGATTAATAAATTAAATCCAACCTTTTGACGTAAGCCACTCTTTTTCTAGTTCTTGTATACTTTCCCAGTCAGCTGCCTTAATGTCCTTCATATAGGGTTCTTTGGGAAGAGTAGATCCCCAGCCAATTGCATAATTTACCAACGTTTGATCTTTCGATCTCATGGTAACTGTATTTCCTTCTCCAACTCCTATGAAAGATTGTCTTGATTTGCCTTTTAATGATTCAGAAATATTTTTGGGATTCAAGCTCTTTGTCTCTTGAATGGCACTAATAAGGAAGTCTGTTGCAACTGCAGTTTCCCAAGACCAATTTGTCGGGTGATCTCCAAAGCGGCTAGTGTAGGCAGAATCAAAGTCTCTATTTTCCTGTCTATCAGGGTATGCAGCAATGTATCTTGTTGCCGAGTGTAGCCCTTCGGGTAAGTTCTTAATTGCACTCATGGTGGTATAATCAGCTAAGTTTATTGCGAACAATTCTGAATTTTTAAAAGTCCCGTATAATGCAGCTTGGTCAATGAAGGACACCAGGTCTCCTCCCCAAAGACAACTATATATTGCATCAGGCTTTTGTCTTACTATTTGCGTAATAACTTCTGTATAATCAGGCTGAAATAGTTTAGGCCATCCTTGTCCCACAATTTCAATATTAGGAGAAAATTTCTTTAAAATTTCAAAGAAGGTTGCTGTGCTGTCTCTTCCGTATGCGTAGTCTGGACCTATTGACATCCATTTTTTTAAACCTTTTTCTTTAACAAGATTTGCTGCATAGGAAGCACTTCCGACGGCATCATGTATCCCTTGCCTAGCAAATCTAAATGCGTTCCAAGTTCTTATGGATGGATCTGCTGTAAGTGATGAAGTTTCAGAAATGCAATGCAGGCATAGTGTCCCGCTTTCACGAATAACTTCCTGTACTGCAAAGGAAGCACTTGAAGCTTCACAATTTAAAATTATATCTACTTTATTAGAGTTTATAAGGTTTCTGGTCATCCTAGCAGCCTCGTCTGGTTTTGCTCTGCTATCTCTTATGATTAGCTCAATCTTTCTACCATTAAACCCTCCTGCTTCATTAAATTTATCGATGATCAGTTTGATGCCGTTTGTGGCTGAAATGCCTAGTTGCGCAACTCTGCCAGACAAAAGTGTAGGAATTCCAATTTTAATATTACTCTCGGCTTTTAGTAATGTTGGGAAGCCTATCGACGCATATGCGGTACCAGCAAATCCATATTTCATTAATTTACGTCGTAAGGTTCTATAGCTCTTTTTATTTTTCATTTTATAAATCTAACCTCCCATTATAAATTTGGTCTAACGTTTAACTTAATATATTTTCTTTACAAAGCAATATAAACTTAAATAATAAAGTGCTTACTATTGGATATATTTGTATCAGGAGAAACAAATGAGATTAAAAAATAAAGTTGCTATTGTTACGGGGGCCGCATCTGGGTTTGGAGAAGGAATAGCCAGGAGGTTTGCTCAAGAAGGTGCTTCAGTAGTGGTAGCAGATATAAATTATTCAAATGCTCAAAAAGTATCTTCTGAAATAAAGGCAGAAGGAGGAAAAGCAGAAGCTCTAAACGTTGATGTTTCTGATAATCTTCAAACAAAAAGTATGTTTGATAATACTATAAAACTTTTTGGAAAATTAGATATTTTAATTCAGAATGCTGCTATTGGAATGAAACCAACACCTTTTGCAGAGACTTCTGAAGATGAATTTGATGCCTTATTTAAAATCAATGTCAAATCAGTTTATCTTGGTGCTTTTCATGGCATTCCCATTTTTAGAAAGCAGGGTCATGGCGGTGTAATAATTAATACTATTTCAACAGCAGCGCTTAGACCCAGACCTGGTTTGACAGCATATAATTCTACTAAAGGAGCTTTAGTTACTATGACCAAAGGCCTATCTTTGGAGTTAGCACCTGATAAAATTAGGGTAAATGGCTTATGTCCTGTTGCTGGCGACACGGCAATGTTAGAAGATTTTCTTGGAGACGGGCCTAGGGTAGAAGCTTATTCACGATTTGTTTCAACTGTTCCACTCGGAAGGTTATCTACTCCACGGGATATGGCAAATGCTGCCTTGTACTTATCTTCCGATGAAGCAGATTTTATTACAGGGGTAATGTTGGAGGTCGATGGAGGACGATGCATCTAGTTTTTTTTGTACAAAAGCTTGCCCTAAGACTTATCCTGCGTTAGGTTAATACTATAGGAAAGAAAAGGGAGGTTTTGCAGTTTTCTGCTTGGTGATTTGTTCGCCAAACTTCAAAATATTTCCGTTAACGTTCACACAGTGGAGGTAAATTTATGGCTGTTTTGAATATAAACAACACGTCACATGTTGTAGATGCCCCTTCTGATACTAAATTACTATGGGTTATACGCGAGCATTTGCGTCTAACTGGTACCAAATTTGGTTGCGGAGTGGGTTTATGTGGAGCATGTACCGTGCATCTGAACGGGGAAGCCGTACGGTCCTGTCAGATAGAATTAGGGGATGCAGAAGGAGTTTCAATAACTACTATTGAAGGTCTTGATCCAAAGGGTCAGCACCCTGTTCAACAAGCTTGGCTCGAATTGCAAGTACCACAATGTGGTTACTGTCAATCAGGTCAAATGATGAATGCAGCAGCGTTTCTAGAAGGTAATTCTAATCCAAGTGATGGAGAAATTCTGGACGCTATGCAAGGAAATATATGCCGTTGTATCACGTATGCAAGAATTAAAACGGGTGTACGTCGTGCGGCTCAGATTATACAGGGAGCCTAATCAATATGACTAAGCATGTAAAAAATTTAGACGGAATCACACGACGCGAAATGCTCGTTGGTTCTGGCGTAGTGGGAGTCGGTTTAGCGGTGGGTTATTCAGCTCTTCCAGGTCTTACTGGAGGTGCTCGTGAAGCTCTAGCAGCTGGTTCTTTTAATCATCAACTATTCCTAACCATGGATAGTGCTGGTATTGCAACCGTGCATATCACCAAACATGAAATTGGTCAGCACGTTGGAACTGCTTTAGCTCAAGCTGTGGCTGAGGAGTTGGAAATTGATTGGAATGATGTTCGAATCGATTATCCAGATTCAGATGAAAAATGGGGCCTAATGATTACAGGTGGCTCTTGGTCTGTGAACTGGACTTTTGATCGTAATTCAAGGATTGGAGCTTCAGCTCGTATCGCTTTATCAGAAGCTGGTGCAAGCCTTTTAGGTGTTCCAGTGTCTCAAGTTTCTGTTTCTAATTCAGTAGTTAGTGCAGCTGATGGCGCTTCTCTTACCTATGCAGAAATCATAAGTAAAGCCATTATTGATCGTTCATTTACCGAAGAAGAGCTTAAAGCAATACAGCTTAAAAAGTTCGGTGAATATTCAGTAGTTGGTCAATCAATAGACGCCTTGGATATTCCGACTAAGATTAATGGTACTGCTAAATACGGTATCGATGTATTCGTCCCTAACATGGTTTATGGACGTATGGTAACTAATCCAACACGTTTTGGTGCAGTGCCAATTTCAGCTGATGATTCTGAGGCAAAAGCTATCGATGGATATGCTGGAGTTGCAGTAATCAAGGAAGATCCTACAGGAGTAAATACCGGTTACGTGATTGCTTTTGGTGAAACTTATTGGGCAGCCGAAAAAGCTGCAGCTGCGATGAATGTAAATTGGGATTCAGGTCCTAATGCTAACACATCATCTGCAGATATTGTAGCTACAGGTAGGAAGTTAATTTCTGATGATAGCGCAGGTTTCACATGGGTACTAGAAGGTGATCCAGAAGGTGGTATGTCAAGTGCTAAAACTACTGTTGAAGCTGAATACCAAACTTCTTTGGGTTATCATGGCTTAATGGAACCAATTAATGCTGTTGCTATGGAATCTGGTGGCGTATGGCATATATATACAGGTTCTCAGTTCCAAACTCGATTTGTTGGAATGACTGCAGCTGCTTTAGGTGTTGATGCTAAGAACGTAATTCATCACCAAACTTATTCCGGAACAGGTTTTGGACGTCGTTTAGAGCCTGACGGGCCGGTTATTGCGGCTTTGGCTTCACAACAAATTGGTCGTCCTGTGAAACTAATATATACTCGTGAGCAAGACTTAGGCTTTGACTTCCACCAATCTCATACAGTTCAAAAAGTTAAAGGTGGTGTCAATGCAGGTGGCCAACTTGATACAATTTCGCATGATGTTTGCTCAGGTTGGGCTACTAAGCGTATGGCTCCTGGGTTTATGGCTGAATCTGTGGATAAAAAAGGAAAAATTGATCAGTTCTCAACCAACGGTTCAGATCACTGGTACAATATTCCTAATCACTATGTTCGTTCAATTGAGAATACTACAGCTATGGCAGCTACACCTCCGGGTCAGTTACGTGCTGTGGCTCCTACTTGGACATGGTGGGCTGTTGAAAGCTTTATCGATGAGGTTGCCCATAAACTTGGTCAAGACCCTCTCGATTTGAGACTTTCGTTGCTAGATGCTAGCGGAAAAAATGTTGGTGGCCCTCCAAATACAGTGGGTGGTGCACACAGACTCAGAAACGCTTTAATAGTTGCAGCTGGAAAAGCTGGATATGGTGTAAAACCAATGCCAGAGAATACAGCTCAAGGTATTGCAGCGGTTGCTTCACAAGAGCGTGGATCACCGGCATGGACAGCTGTTGTGGCTGAAGTTCATGTTGATCCGAGTTCGGGTGAACCAACTCTTAATAAACTAACAATAGCAATGGATATTGGAACTGCGGTTAACCCAGGAGGGGTTGAAGCTCAAATTCAAGGTTCTGCTCTATTTGGAACTAGTCGTGTTTTATATGAAGACGTGACAATGAAAAATGGAGCCATTGAGCAACAAAACTTTGATACTTGGACTCCAATGCGTATTAACCAAGCTCCAGAAATCGATGTTTCTATCATACAAAATGGTCACTATCCGGCAGGATGTGGTGAACCGGTAACAACATGTGTTGGACCTGCAATCGGTAACGCAGTGTTTAATGCTTCTGGTGCTCGTGTTCGTTCATGGCCAATAACAGCTGAAAAAATTAAAGCAGCACAACGTGGTGCATAATTAATTTTTTTTAGTTTTCAGATTAAAGAGCGGCCTCCTTTTTAGGGGGCCGTTTTTTTTAAATTTAGGTATTTTTAGACAATTCAATCTTGATTCCGTTTGGATCTTTAATAAATAACTGATGCACTTTCCCATCAGGAGTTTTTTGTTCAATAAAGTTAATTATATTTTTATTAAGAATGTTTTTCATTTTATCTATATCAAGTACTCTAAAGGCTATATGGTCTAATGTAGGGCTTTGATCCTTGTGAACGTGATCATTCTTTTCAATAATATGAACTATTGCCCTATTGTTGGCGGATAACCAAGCTCCATTGAAGTTAAATGGAGGTCTAGATTCATCTTTACTAAGGCCAATAATATTAACGTAGAAGTGCATTGTAGATTCAATATTATTAGTTATAATAGTGATATGATCTAAACTATCTATTTGGGTGCTCATTTGAATTCCTTTGTGTTAATCATATTTTATTTAAAATAATAATGGATATATGTTTAAAAATCATAACAAAAATGATTTTTAAGGAGGCTTAGTTGCTAATTAAACAATTTTTAAAATTTATACTCTTAATTATTGCAATATTGTGTTCAGTTATACCTAGTTCTTATTCAGCAGAACAAGGTCTCCTAAATATGGAAATTACGAATCATATTAACGCGATTATTGCTCTTATAATATTTATAATCGCATACATATTTGTGATGGTAGAAGAATATTCACACTTAAGAAAATCTAAGCCAGTTCTGATAGCAGCAGGATTAATATGGCTAATAGCTGCATACACTGCAAAAAATCTAGGTTTTACATTTCATGAAGCTGAATATGCTTTTAAACATACCTTTTTGGAGTTTACCGAATTATTTCTTTTTCTCTTAGTTGCTATGACTTTCATAAATTCAATGACAGAAAGAGGAATTTTTCAAGCTTTACGATCATGGCTTGTAAGTCAGGGGTATACGTTTAGAAAAATTTTTTGGATTACTGGTATTATTGCATTTTTCTTATCACCTATAGCAGACAATCTAACTACTGCTCTTGTAATGTGTGCTGTTGTTTTAGCAGTAGGTAAGAACAATACTAAATTTGTAGCTTTGTCGTGTATCAATATAGTAGTTGCAGCAAATGCAGGAGGAGCTTTTTCTCCATTTGGAGATATAACGACCCTAATGGTATGGCAAAAGGGCGTAGTACCTTTTTCAGAATTCTTATATATTTTTGTGCCGTCTGTTGTAAATTTTTTGGTTCCGGCTGCTTTCATGCATTTTGCTATTCCTAAGGATAAGCCTGAGGCAGGCAAAGAAGTGTTAAAGATAAAAAGAGGTGGCTTTGTTATTATTGGATTATTCCTAGGTACTATAGCTTTTACAGTAATTCAACATCATTTTTTACATCTTCCCCCTGTTTACGGAATGATGACAGGTTTAGGAGTTTTATCAATATTTGGTTTTTACTTGAAAAAGAAAGAAAGTCGTCTGTCAAGTGGTGGTGATGGTTTTGATATATTTAGAAAAGTGTCACGTGCAGAATGGGACACACTTTTCTTTTTTTATGGGGTATTAATGTGTGTAGGGGGTCTATCAACATTTGGGTATATGGCTTTATCTGCTGATATTATGTATGGAGATTTGGGTGCAAGTACCGCAAATATTTTAGTAGGATTCCTGTCTGCCATAGTCGATAATATCCCAGTTATGTTTGGAGTTTTGACGATGATGCCAGAAATGGATCTTGGTCAGTGGTTATTAGTAACACTCACGGCCGGCGTAGGCGGAAGTATGTTATCAATAGGATCAGCCGCAGGTGTAGCATTGATGGGACAAGCTAGGGGTGTTTATACTTTTTTTACACATTTGCGTTGGACGCCAGTTATAATTTTAGGCTACGCAGCAAGTGTTGCAGTACATTTCTGGTGGAATAAAAATTTATTTGATGGAGTACCTTTATTACCATAGTTCTTGATGCTAGGAGGAGTTAATGATAAGTAATTCTTATTATTTTTATTCGGGGCGTAGCGCAGCCTGGTAGCGCACCTGTTTTGGGAACAGGGGGTCGAGTGTTCGAATCACTCCGCCCCGACCACCTAGTTGGAGAGTAATAAAAAATATGTCGTCGCGTATTTCGAAAGCAAGAGTGTATAAAAAAGAGCCAGCGGCAACTCAATCTGGAAGAAATAATCTAGGATACTGGGTTTTAGAACCAGTCGTGGATATACAAAACAGTACTGACAGATTAATGGGATGGAACGGTGGTGGAGATATAAGGCAACAAATAAAATTGAAATTTAGTACGTTGAACGAAGCTGAAATTTATGCGGAAGAGAATGGTATAATGTTGGAATATATAAAAATTAATGAACGGAATTTTAAATTAAAATCTTATGCTGAAAATTTTACAAGAAAAAAATAATTTTATAGGAAAAACAATAATAAGTTTGGATTTTTTTTAATACGCCTCCGTAGCTCAGCTGGATAGAGCGCGTAAGATCATTATAGATGATTATAATGCAGGAAAGTTTCAATCATTCTATATTGATAAAATTCGTGGTGATACTGAA
>PTKJ01000013.1 GCA_002937675.1 Alphaproteobacteria bacterium MarineAlpha9_Bin1
GTAGATATCTATGTTCCAGGCTGTCCGCCTACTGCTGAGGCTCTTTTGTATGGAATATTACTATTACAAAAGAAAATAAAAAGACAAGGCACATATGGAGCATAAATTATATGACTATTTATAAATATAATTCTGATAAAGAGTTAATAAAAATAAAGTCTATGCTTCAAGATAGGTTTGGAAGTAAGGGTCTTAATAGTGCTATAAAAAATAATGAGCTCACTATAGAAGTTAAAAAAAATCTACTTTATAATGTAATCAATTCTTTAAAAGATGATAAAGACTTTGAATTTAAGCAGCTTATAGATATTTGTGCTGTAGACTATCCTGAAAAACTTAATAGGTTTGAAATAGTTTATCATTTATTAAGCGTAAGTCTGAATTATAGAATAAGAATCAAACTCTCTGTTAAGGATGGAGAAATCATCCCTTCGCTTGTTTCTAGCTACTCTGCTGCAAATTGGTATGAAAGAGAAATATGGGATTTATTTGGTGTCGCTTTTTCTGGCCATCCTGATTTAAGAAGAATCTTAACTGATTATGGTTTTGATGGACATCCTTTAAGAAAAGATTTTCCTCTGACTGGTTTTGTTCAGGTACGCTATGATGATTCAGAAAAAAGAGTTGTTAATGAATCAGTTAATTTAACTCAAGATTTTAGAACTTTTGATTTTGAGAGTCCTTGGGAAGGTTCAAGCTACGATGATAAATCAAAAAGTGATAAATAAGAGTAAAAATGTATGACTGAAGTTCAGCTTAAAAATATGAATATAAATTTTGGACCACAACATCCTGCAGCCCACGGTGTACTTAGATTGGTGCTTGAAATGGACGGGGAGATTGTAGAAAGGGCTGATCCTCATATCGGACTATTGCATAGGGGAACGGAAAAATTAATAGAGCATAAAACTTACATGCAGTCTATTCCGTATTTTGATCGTTTAGATTATGTGTCTCCTATGTGCCAGGAACATGCCTTTGTTCTTGCAGCTGAAAAGCTTTTAAATATAGATATTCCCGAAAGAGCGAAGTATATAAGAGTCTTGTTTGATGAGATTACAAGAATATTAAATCATTCCCTTCAAATTGCAGCTCAAGGTCTTGATTTAGGAGCAACTACACCTTTTTTGTGGTTATTTGAAGAAAGAGAAAAACTTATGGGTTTTTATGAGGAAGTTTCAGGTGCTAGATTGCACGCAGCTTATTATAGAGTGGGAGGAGTTCATCGAGATTTACCGAGTGATTTATTAGCTAAAATAGAAGAATGGTCTTCGGGTTTTATTGGAGTTATTGATGATGTAGAGGGTTTATTAACTGAAAATAGAATATTTAAACAAAGAACCGTAGATATAGGCGTTGTTTCTAGTAAGGAAGCTTTAGACTGGGGATTCACAGGACCTATGTTGAGAGGATCAGGGGTGGCTTGGGATTTAAGAAAATCTCAACCTTACGCGATTTATGAAAAACTTAACTTTGATATTCCTGTAGGAAAAAATGGGGATTGCTTTGACCGTTATTTAATTAGAGTGGAAGAAATGAGACAAAGTTTAAACATTATTAAGCAAGTTTTAGAGCTCATATCTGCAGGACCATTTATAGTTGATGATCCTAGACTACGTCCGCCTGATAGAAATAATATGAAATATTCCATGGAAGCATTAATTAATCATTTTAAACTTTTTACTGAAGGAATTAGAGTTCCTGCAGGAGAAGTCTATACTGCTGTAGAAGCTCCCAAAGGTGAGTTTGGAGTATATCTTATTTCTGATGGTACTAATAAGCCGTATAGATGTAAGATAAGAGCTCCAGGATTCGCACATCTACAAGGACTAGACTTTATGACAAAGGGGCATATGCTTGCTGATTTGGTAGCTTGTATAGCTACTCTTGATATAGTTTTTGGAGAAATAGACAGATGAGTATTCGTAGACCTGCACCAGATCTTATTCAACCAAAAACTTTTAAGTTTTCAACTATTAATCTTATTCAGATTGAAAAAATTTTAAAAAAATATCCACATGATAAAAAATCCAGTGCAGTTCTTCCTTTGTTAGATTTGGCTCAAAGGCAAAATGATAATTGGCTTCCACTTGCAGCTATAAAAATTGTGGCCAATACTTTAGAAATGCCAATGGTTAAAGTTCTGGAAGTATCAACCTTTTATAACATGTATAATCTATCGCCAGTGGGTAAAAATTTACTACAGGTTTGTACTACAACTCCTTGCTGGTTAAGAGGGAGTGATGAGATTTACGAAGCTTGTAAAGAAAAATTAGGGATAGATTTTGGGGGAACTACAAAAGATAAAGATTTTACTCTCATTGAGGTAGAATGTTTAGGCGCATGTTCTAATGCTCCTATTGTTCAGATCAATGATGATTACTATGAAGATCTAGATGAAATTTCCATAACTAGTATTATTGATAAGTTGAAAAAAAATATTCAACCTCAAACAGGCCCACAGTCTGAGAGAACTGGATCTGAGCCACTAAATACAAAGAGACGTTAAATTGATAAAAAATAAAGATATTATATTTCAAGATATCCATGGCTATAAAGGGAATTCGATCGAAGAATCATTATCAAGGGGTGATTGGGATAACACCAAACAATTTATTTTAAAAGATTCGGAATGGATAATTGATCAAGTCACAAAATCTGAGTTAAGAGGTAGAGGAGGTGCAGGATTTCCTACTGGCCTGAAATGGTCATTTATGCCAAAAACTGCAAAAGAGAATAATCACTACATAGTTATCAATGCCGATGAGAGTGAACCAGGAACATGCAAGGACAGAGAAATTTTAAGAAATGAGCCTCATAAGTTAATCGAAGGTACTTTACTTGCTGGAAAAGCTATAAGAGCAAATGTGGGATTTATTTATATAAGAGGCGAATTTGTCAATGAAGCAAAAATATTGGAAAAGGCAATCAATCAGGCATACGAAAGAGGTTATTTAGGGGACAACGCTTGTGGATCTGGCTACGCTTTTCATCTACATTTACACCGCGGAGCAGGAGCTTACATTTGTGGTGAAGAAACAGGTTTATTAGAAAGCTTAGAAGGTAAAAAAGGGTTGCCAAGGTTAAAACCTCCTTTTCCTGCAAACGCTGGGTTATATGGTAAACCAACTACTGTTTCTAATGTTGAAACTGTAGCTGTGGTTCCCACTATTTTGAGAAGAGGAGCGGACTGGTTTTCTAGTATAGGAAGAAAAAATAATACGGGTACAAAACTTTTTTGTATTACTGGCCACGTAAAATATCCTTGTGTAATTGAGGAAGAAATGGGAATTCCTCTTAAGGTGCTAATTGAAAAATATGCTGGAGGTGTTAGTGGAGGTTGGGATAACTTACTTGCAGTTATACCAGGAGGTTCTTCAACTCCTCTGATTCCTAAAATGGTCTGTGATAGTGTACTAATGGATTTTGACTCATTAGCAGAGGAGGGTTCTGGGCTAGGAACAGCTGGAGTAATTGTTATGAATAAGTCTACTGATATTATTAAAGCCATATGGAGGATTTCAAAGTTTTATAGTCATGAATCCTGCGGGCAGTGTACTCCATGTAGGGAGGGTACTGGCTGGATAATGAGAACTATGGAAAAATTAATATCTGGAAACACAAAAATTCAAGATATTGATTTATTAAAAAATGTTTGTGACCAAGTGGAAGGACATACTATTTGTGCCTTAGGAGATGCAGCGGCGTGGCCTGTTCAAGGGCTTATAAGACATTTTAGGCCTATATTAGAGCACAGAATAAAATCTTTTAATAAGACTGAAAAAAAATGATTAATTTAACAGTTGATGGAATAGAAGTAAAATTACCCGAAGGTTCCACAGTTATGCAAGCATGTGAATCTGTTAATGCTGAAATTCCAATATTTTGTTTTCATGAACGTTTGTCTATTGCAGGAAACTGCAGAATGTGTCTGGTAGAAATAGCAGGATCACCAAAACCCATTGCAAGTTGTGCTTTTCCTATTGCGGAGGGTATGGAAGTCATTACTACTTCAAAAAAAGTTAAAGATGCTCGTGAGGGAGTGATGGAATTTCTTCTAATTAACCACCCATTGGATTGTCCTATTTGTGATCAGGGAGGAGAATGTGATTTACAAGATCAGGCTCTTTATTACGGTAGAGGCATGAGTAGATATTCAGAAGATAAAAGAGCTGTAGATGATAAACCTTTCGGCCCTCTTATTAAAACGGCTATGACTAGATGTATTCATTGTACCCGTTGTGTAAGATTTATGGATGAAGTTGCGGGTGTACATGAATTAGGAGCTATTGGGCGAGGAGAGGATATGGAAATTATTTCAGTAGCCGAGTCTGGTCTCGGTGGAGAATTGTCTGGGAATATTATTGATTTGTGTCCGGTGGGAGCACTTACCTCAGCTCCATATGCATTTACCGCTAGACCTTGGGAGCTCAAACACACAAATAGTATTGATGTTTTAGATGCTATCGGATCTTCCATAAGAATAGATTCTAAGGATGAAAAAGTTATGAGAATATTACCTAGACTTAATGAGGAGGTAAATGAAGAATGGCTAGGAGATAAATCTAGATTTGCATGTGATGGCCTAGCTAATCAAAGACTAGATAGTCCTTACAGGAAGAACTCAAAAGGAAAGTTGGAAAAATGTAATTGGGATGAAGCTTTTGATACAATATTTAAAAAAATTACTAAATTTAAAAATAATGAAATAGCCGCTTTGGCAATAGGAAACTCTTGTATCGAATCTATGGTTACTTTAAAAGATTTAATGTCGGGTCTAAATGTAAGTAATTTAGACAGTAGAAGTGAACTTTCATCTCTGCCTATTAAAGCCTCTGAAAGATGTGGCTGGTTATTTAATCCAAAAATTTCAGGAATCGAAAAATTTGATTCATTAACAATAATTGGCTCAAATCCGAGATATGAAGCGCCAATATTAGAGTCCAGAATCAGGAAAGCCTGGTTGAATTCTGATATGAGTATTGGAAGAATTGGAGGAGATTGTATGCTTAGTTATCCTTTAATAGAATTAGGCAGTAAAACTTCAATATTTGATGATCTGTTAAATAATTCTCATTCTTATAATAAAGTTTTGGAGGCCTCGTCCAGACCAGGTTTTATTATAGGGGAGGGTGTTATAAACAGGAAAGATGGTTATGGCATAATAGGAAAAATTAGGAAAATTGCTGAAAAATATAATGCTTTTAATGAGGAATGGAACGGACTGGGATTTCTTCATACTTCCGCAGGAACAGTAGGTGCCTTGGAAGTGGGTTTCGTACCTGGGAATAAGGGAAAAAACACGACAGAGATTATTAACTCAGCTCATAAAGGAAAAATTAAGTTTGTTTGGTTATTAAATACAGATGACTGTGATTTAGATGCTTTTTCAAATTCATTTATTGTGTATCAAGGTCATCATGGAGATAAAGCTGCTGAAATTGCTGATGTTATACTTCCAGGTCGAGCATATACTGAAAAAGAGGCTACTTATGTAAACACTGAAGGTAGAGTGCAGCGGACACAACAAGCAGTTCAATCACCTGGAGATTCAAAAGAAGACTGGAAAATTGTAAGAGCATTTTCTTCTATATTAGGTAAACCATTACCGTATAATAATATTTCAGAATTAAGAAATAGAATAGAAAAGATTAATCCATACTTAACAGTAGAGAACTACGTTATTAATGGTTGTTTATCAAATATCGGTGACCCTGATTTAAAAATTTCAAACCATGATATTAATCCTCTAGATATAAATTATTACATGACTTGTCCAATATCTAGATTTTCTGAAACAATGGCCAAGTGTTCTATGCAATCAAAAAAGAATGGAAAAAAGAATTGAATTTTTTGAATATTGATAGTTTATATTATTTAGGATTGATTTTACTAAAAATAGCAATTTTAATTTTTCCTTTATTAGTAATAGTTGCTTTTTTAACTTATGTAGAAAGAAAAGTTATCGCAGCTGTTCAACTAAGAAAAGGTCCCAATGTAGTTGGTGTGTTTGGCATACTTCAGCCCTTAGCGGATGGGATTAAACTTTTTTCAAAAGAGTCAATATTGCCCACTGCTTCGAGTAAAGTAGTTTTTGTTCTAGCTCCTATGATTGCTTTTTCTCTTTCTCTTGCTGCTTGGGCAGTCATTCCTGTTTCTGATGGTTGGGTAATATCTAATATAAATGTAGGAATTTTGTATCTTTTTGCTATTTCATCACTCTCCGTGTATGGGATTATTATGGCAGGGTGGGCTAGCAATTCTAAATATGCATTTATGGGAGCCATGAGGTCTGCTGCACAAATGGTTTCTTATGAGGTATCGATAGGATTAGTAATTGTATGTGTTTTAGTTTGCGTTGGTTCCTTAAATTTACATGATATTGTCATAGCTCAAGATTCTGTATGGTTTATTTTTCCTCTTTTTCCAATGTTCATAGTTTTTCTTATTTCTGCATTGGCGGAAACAAATAGAGCGCCTTTTGATCTACCAGAAGATGAATCATCTTTAGTAGCAGGTTATTTTACAGAATATTCTTCAATGTTATTTGCAATGTTTTTTTTGGGTGAGTATGCAGCTATGATCTTAATGAGTGCCATGGCGACCATATTATTTCTTGGAGGTTGGTTGCCTCCGTTTAATTTTTATTTGTTTAATGAGCTTCCAGGAATATTTTGGTTCGTATTAAAAACCTCAATTTTACTTTTTATTTTTTTGTGGATTAGGGCAACTTTCCCACGCTTTAGATATGATCAATTAATGCGTATTGGTTGGAAAGTGTTCCTACCATTATCATTATTCTGGGTGGTTGTTACTTCTGGCTTTTTAGTTATTTTTGATTTACTACCTAGACCATTATAGGAGAATATTATGAAGTTACTTTTTAGATCATTGTGGTTTTTATTTCTCGGAGAATTAATTTCAGGTTTATTTTTAACGTTAAAATATATGTTTAAAAAACCTGTAACAATCAATTATCCATATGAAAAAGGACATTTGAGTCCACGTTTTAGAGGAGAGCTTGCATTAAGACGTTATCCCAATGGAGAAGAAAGATGTATTGCATGTAAGCTGTGTGAAGCGGTGTGTCCTGCTTTAGCTATAACAATAGATGCAGAGCCTAGAGATGATGAAAGCAGAAAGGCTACGCGGTTTGATATAGATATGACAAAATGTATTTATTGTGGTTTGTGTGAAGAATCATGTCCAGTAGATGCTATTGTTCTAGGTCCCAATTATGAATTTTCTACGGAAACTAGGCCTGAACTTTTTTATGATAAACAAAAATTACTAGATAATGGGGACAGATGGGAAGAGGTATTATCTAGGAATATAAAATCTAAGGCGTAAAGAAATATATATGGGATAAATCATGACAGTATTATCATTATTTTTTTACTTATTTGCTTCTGTATCTTTGACATCTTCTGTGCTAGTTGTAGTCTCGCGCAATCCTGTACATTCTGTTCTATTTTTAATACTTACTTTTTTTAACTGTGCTGCTCTATTTGTTTTAATGGGTGCTGAGTTTTTAGCCATGCTATTACTAGTAGTGTATATAGGGGCCATAGCTGTTTTATTTTTATTCGTAGTTATGATGTTAAATATTGATTTTGCGACATTACGCAAAGGCATGTCTAAAAATGCTCCCATAGGAGTATTGGTTGGTTTGGTTTTGTTTATAGAAATAGTTGTATCAATTTTAGGGATGAATTTTGAAGAACTTCCAAATTCATTTTCTGAAGCTCAAATAACTTATAATGAAATAGAAAACACCAGAGCTTTAGGTATGGTTTTGTATACACAATATGCTTATTTGTTTCAATGTGCAGGTCTTATTTTACTTGTAGCTATGATTGGAGCAATAGTACTTACTCACCGAAAAAGAGATACTGTAAGGAGACAAAGTGTCATAAAGCAAGTGTTAAGAAGTAGAGATCAGTCTATCGATATTAAAAAAGTTGAAATAGGTAAAGGAACTTCAAAGTGATAGAAGTTACATTGCAACACTATTTAGTTTTATCCTCATTAATATTTACAATCGGACTATTTGGTATTTTTCTCAATAGAAAAAACTTAATAATTATTTTAATGTCTCTTGAATTAATTTTACTGTCAGCAAACATAAATTTTGTAGCCTTTTCTACTCATTTTAATTTAATCTTAGGACAAGTTTATTCAATGTTTATATTAACGGTAGCAGCTGCAGAAGTGGCTATAGGACTAGCAATACTTGTAGTTTTTTTCCGCTCCAAAGGTTCTATAGGCGTTGATGATGCCAGCAGCATGAAAGGCTAGTCCATGCTTAGTATGGCAGTATTTCTTCCATTAATCGGCTCTATCTTAAGTGGCTTGTTTCCTAAATTTCTAGGAAAGAAGGGAGTAGTGTGGGTTCCATCTATTTTATGTGTATTTTCTTTTATAATTTCTACTTTTCTTTTTCATGATGCTATTTCAGGTGAGAGTTATGAATTCCATATTTTTAATTGGATACAATCATCATCTATAAATATTAGCTGGTCACTCAAATTAGATGTTCTCAGTGGAATTATGCTTTTTATAGTATCTCTAGTTTCTTCCATTATTCACATTTATTCAATTGGCTATATGAGCCATGATCCAGGTCAAGCAAGGTTTTTTTCTTATTTATCATTGTTTACCTTTTCAATGTTAATATTGGTATCCTCCAGTAATTTTGTACAACTATTTTTAGGCTGGGAGGGAGTAGGATTGTGTTCATACCTTTTAATAGGATTTTGGTACAAAAAAAATGAGGCAAATAATGCAGCCATAAAAGCATTTATAGTAAATAGAATAGGTGATTTAGGACTAATTCTTGGAATTTGTGCTATATATAAGACTTTTGGAAGTCTTGTATATAGTGAAGTTTTTTTTAGAGCTTATAGCTTTGCACCTGTTGATATTTTAATTTTAGGACAACCTATTCCAGTACTAGAACTTATCGGTTTTATGTTATTTATAGGAGCTATGGGAAAGTCAGCTCAATTGGGATTACATACTTGGTTAGCTGATGCAATGGAAGGTCCAACCCCTGTTTCTGCTTTAATACATGCTGCAACTATGGTCACAGCAGGAGTATTTTTAGTGGTGAGGTGCTCCCCTATATATGAGTATACAACTTATGCATTGGGTTTTATAACTATCATTGGAGCACTAACTGCAATTTTTGCAGCCTCTATTGCAATTACACAAAATGACATAAAAAAAATCATTGCATATTCTACTTGTAGCCAATTAGGTTATATGTTTTTTGCTTGTGGTGTATCTGCTTATTCTGCAGGAATATTTCACCTGATGACTCATGCATTTTTTAAAGCTTTATTGTTTTTAGGAGCTGGGTCAGTAATTCATGCATTATCTGAGCAAAATATTAAGAATATGGGAGGTCTATCAAAACATCTTCCCTTTACATGTATAGCCATGTGGATAGGTTGTCTTGCTTTAGCAGGTATTCCTCCTTTTGCTGGGTTTTTTTCTAAAGATATTATTCTCGAGGCCGCTTGGTCCAGTCATACGCTGTTGGGTTCCATTTCATTTTATTTGGGTATAGTAACTGCATTTTTAACGGCTTTTTATTCATGGAGAATAATTTTTTTAGTTTTTCACGTTAGCACAAAAAATAATTATGAAGGTGTTCGTGAATCTCCTATGACTATGCTTGTACCAATCGGTTTACTATCCTTCGGTGCTATTTTTTCTGGTTGGTTGGGACTTGATTTAGTAGATACGACTAAAGATTTTTGGGTGGATTCAATTACGGTTATAGCTAGACATGGTACATTACAATATACCCATCACGTTCCTTTGTTAATTAAATTATTGCCTACGATTATAGCTGTTTCCGGAATAGCTTTAGCTTGGATTATATATGTTAAATTTCCTAAATTAGCGACTATTTTTAGCATCAAATTACGCTTATTATATGTAATTTCTTATAATAAGTATTGGTTTGATGAAATTTATGAAAAATATATTTGTGATCCAATAAAAAGTTTAGGTAAGTTTTTGTGGGAAAAAGGAGATATACAAATTATAGATAAATTTGGTCCTGATGGAATCAGTAACTTTTGTATAAATTTTGCAAGCAGGTTAAGAAAGTTACAAAGTGGCTACGTCTATCATTATGCATTTTCTATGTTTTTCGGGTTAATAATTTTTATTAGCTGGCATTTTCTAGTATTTTTAGGTGTATATTAATGACCAATTGGCCAATCTTGTCACTAATGATTTTTATCCCTTTCTTTGGTGCAATTATTATATCGCTTATAGGTGGGGATCCTAAAACAGTTTCAAGTAATTCTAAAATTGTGGCCTTATGGACTTCATTGGTCGTGCTAATCCTATCAATATTTTCTTGGATCACTATGCCAACAGATGGAGAATTTTACTTTTTAGAGGAATTAGATTTAATCTCTTCGATTGGACTAAGTTATAGATTAGGTGTTGATGGGATATCACTTGTTTTTATCTTATTATCTACCTTTTTAGTTCCTTTATGTATTTTAGCAAGTTGGAAGTCTATAACCTTTAGAGTTCGTGAATATATGATTTTGTTTCTGATTTTAGAGACTTTACTGATAGGGACATTTTGCGCATTAGATTTGATATTATTTTACATATTTTTTGAATCATTACTTATACCAATGTTTTTAATAATTGGAATTTGGGGTGGTCCTAGAAGAGTATACGCTGCATTTAAATTTTTTCTTTATACCTTAGGAGGCTCCGTATTATTTTTAATTGCAATAATTGTAATGGCAAATGTGTCAGAAACTTTTGATATAAGAATTCTTTTAAACGCTAATATACCAGAAACTTTACAATTATGGCTTTGGCCGGCATTTTTTGTGTCTTTTGCTATTAAAACCCCAATGTGGCCATTTCATACATGGCTTCCGGACGCTCATGTGGAGGCACCTACAGCCGGTTCCGTCATTCTTGCTGGGGTTCTTCTGAAAGTAGGTGGATATGGTTTTATAAGGTTCTCCATTCCGATGCTGCCTTATGCAAGTGAATACTATAGTTTATTAGTTTATGTATTGAGTGTAATAGCAATCATCTATACATCTTTAGTTGCTTTAATGCAAAATGATATGAAAAAGTTAATCGCTTATTCTTCTGTAGCTCATATGGGTTATGTTACATTAGGTTTATTTACTTTCAAACAAGAAGGAATGGACGGTGCCATGACTCAGATGATTAGTCACGGCATAGTTTCAGCTGCACTTTTTCTTTGTGTTGGAGTTTTATACGATAGAAAAAATTCAAGATTAATTTCGGATTATGGCGGTTTAGTTTTAAGAATGCCTAAATATGCTTTGGTTTTTATGATCTTTCTTTTGTCTTCCATTGGTTTACCGGGAACAAGTGGGTTTGTAGGAGAGTTTTTAATCTTAATTTCAGCATATCAAATTAATGAATTTTTGGCATTGTTCTCTGGAGTGGGGATTATTTTAGGGGCGTGCTATATGTTATGGTTGTATAAAAGAGTTATATTGGGATCAATTAATAAAAAAATAGGCGATATTTCCGATATAGATATTAGAGAATTTTTTATATTTTTACCGCTTGTTGTTCTGGTTTTATGGATAGGAATATATCCGGAAAGTTTTATTTCAGAATATAGAGAATCAATATCAAACCTGATTAATTCATTAAACGAGAGAATAGTAATACAATAAACTATGGGGTATTTAAGTTGGAAACTTCTATAAATTTTTCTAAGTTTTTAGTTATATTACCAGAAATATTTTTAACGTTATGGATATTGTTTTTTATTATTTTTGGTGTTTTTGCTGGTGGAGGGAATTTAGCTAAACAAAGAATGTTTACTCTAGTAGCGATTCTTGGACTAGTTGTAACTTTTATACTTATATTCACGAGTGACTGGAGGGCAGCTAGGTTATTATCAGACTTATTCGTTCAAGATAGACTAGCTGTTTTTATGAAACTTTTAGTAACTTTTACGGGCATTTGTATACTTTTGATCTCTGAAAAATATAGATCTTTTGAAAAACTTTTTATTTATGAATATCCACTTTTGATATTGTTTTCAGTACTTGGAATGTTGATAATGATATCTTCTAATGATTTTATTTCATTATATATGGGGGTAGAATTACAATCTCTTTCATTGTATGTGCTGGCTTCCATGAAAAAAGATTCTAATAAATCTTCAGAAGCTGGATTAAAGTATTTTATTTTAGGGACGTTGGCTTCTGGTTTTTTTCTATTTGGTGTTTCTATGTTATTTGGAATTGCTGGAACTACCACTTACACAGAATTATCTGTAATATTAGTAAATATCGATAATTATTCACCTTTATTAGCTTTGGCTGTAGTTATGATAATTAGTTCAATTGCTTTCAAATTATCAGCTGCTCCTTTTCACATGTGGACACCAGACGTATATGAAGGATGCCCAACAACAGTAACTGCATTTATAGCTGTTGTTCCTAAAATTGCTGCTGTAGCAGTGATCATAAGGATATTATATATCCCTTTCGGTAATATATATGATATTTGGTATCAAATTTTGGCAATGGTAGCAATTATATCAATATTTGTAGGAGCATTTGGTGCTATTGTTCAGGAAAATATCAAACGTCTTATGGCCTATAGCACAATAGGAAGTATAGGTTTTGTTTTACTTGCCTTATCTTCAGGTAGTCAACAAGCACTTGAAAGTTCCTTAATATACATAGTGATATATTCATTATCTGTATTGGGCTGTTTTGTAATAATTGTGTCTATGGAAAAAGATAATGTAGCTTTAGAAAAAATTACTGATTTATCTGGAATATCAAGAACTGACCCTTTTTCTGCTATTTGTTTTTCTATTTTATTGCTTTCTTTAGCGGGTCTTCCTCCTTTTGCTGGGTTTGTTGGAAAATTTTATATTTTTAGATCTCTGATAAGTGAAGGGTTTGTTGAACTAGCAGTTTTGGGAATAATTGGAAGTGTTATTTCAGCTTACTACTATTTAAGAATAGTTAAAATTATGTATTTAGATGAAACAGAAGAACAAATAATTTTTGGATACAATTTTAGTTCCAAGTTAATATTAGGAATAAGTAGTATTCTTGTAATTAGTTTTTTGCTTTATGCTAAATCAGTAGTAAGTTTTATTGAATATATTAGTTACTCAGTTTCGTAATGATAAAAAAAACATATTTTTTGCCTTCAGAATATAATTTATTTTCGTATGAAGCAGTTCGTTCGACAATGATAACTGCAAGAGAATTAGCTAATAAAAGTGGAGAGATAGGAACAATTGTATGGGCTAAAAATCAAACTGAAGGTAGGGGTAGACAAGGTAAATCTTGGGTGTCTCCTCCAGGAAACTTATATTTTTCATTTATTAGAGAGTCTGAACAATTAAGTAAAAATTTGCTATTTTCTCCTGTTTACATAACTTCCTTATCGTTAGCTGAGACTATAGAGGAAATTAGCAGTAGCTCAATAGACCTTTTTATAAAGTGGCCCAATGATCTTTTAGTAAATGGTTCTAAAATAGCCGGTATTTTAATAGAGAGATTTTTGAGCTTTAATAAAAAAGATCTTTTAAATATCGGAGTAGGCGTAAATGTAAATAATTCTCCTAATAATGTTGGCTATATCACTACTAATTTAAAAAAAGAAAATGTAAACATTAGTCCAAAAGATTTGCTACTATGTTTTTTTGAAAATTTAAGTCGTAATGAAAAAAAATATAATACCCAGGGTTTAGAATTAATTTTAAAAAAATGGAAAAAATATAGTCATAATAAGGGTGATAAGCTAAAGGTTAAATTAGGAAACAATAATCTAGAGGGAATATTTGAAGATATAGATAAAAATGGAGCGCTTATACTCTTACTTAAAAATGGAAAAACTGAAACTATTTATGCTGGAGATGTGTTTGTATTATGACAGAAGATTTACTAATAAAGCATGATATTTTAGTCATAGATGTTGGAAATACTAATACTCAATTCGCAGTAATAGGGTCTTCGGGTATTATTAAAAAATGGAGATTATCTACCCAACCAGAAAGAACTGCAGATGAGTATGCTGCAGCTATCGTTTCAAACTTTTTATTTAAGAAAGAAATTAAAAATATTAAAGAAGTAATTATTTGTTCAGTAGTTCCGTCATCTGTTTACGAATTAAAACAATTTATAAAAAATATTTTTAACCTAAATTCTAAAGTTATAGGTAACGATATCATTCCAGATATTAAAGTATTAATTGATAGACCTGATGAAGTAGGGGCAGATAGATTAGTAAATAGTTTGGCAACATATAAGCTTTATGGTGGAGAAAAAATAGTTGTGGATTTTGGAACAGCTACTACCTTTGATGTAGTTCAAGAAGATGGTTCATATGCTGGAGGAGTAATTTCACCAGGAGTACAGTTGTCTTTGGACGCATTAGATAAAGCTACTGCAAGATTGCCAAGAATTGCAGTAAAAAAACCATCATTTGTAGTAGGTGTTGATACAGTAACCGCAATGCAGTCAGGTATATACTGGGGTTATGTAGGACTGTTGCAAGGGATTGTCTCTAGAATTAAAGAGGAAAGTAAAACTGATATGAAGGTAGTTGCCACAGGAGGATTAGCTAACTTATTCAGCGTTGATTCTGATTTAATTGATATTGTGGATTTAGATTTAACAATTAAAGGAATTGCCTTTGCCTGGAATCCCTCATTGAATGTGTTTTACTAATGAAACTTGTGACTCCCCCTAAAGATAAATTACTTTTTCTTCCCTTAGGAGGTTCTGGTGAGATAGGGATGAATTTGAACTTGTACGGTTATGACGGACACTGGTTGATAGTAGATTGCGGAGTAACTTTTGGTGATATAGATTATCCTTCAGTTGATATTGTCATGCCAGATATTTCTGTAATTGAAGAGCATAAGGAAAAAATTAGTGGTCTGGTTTTAACTCACGCTCATGAGGATCATATAGGAGCAGTACATTACTTGTGGCCATATTTGAAATGTCCGATTTACGCTACTCCATTCGCTGCAGAAGTATTAAAGTTTAAATTTAAGGAAAATGAATTAAATTTTGATGAAAAAGAGCTAAAGATAAATATTATTCAAATTGGTTCAAATATTAAAATAAATGGATTTCAAATTGAAATAATAAACATGACCCATTCAATACTTGAGCCAACAGGGCTTCTGATAAAAACTAAAGTTGGGTCAGTTTTTCATACTGGAGATTGGAAGATTGATTTTAGCCCACAAATAGGTAAGGCAATAGATGAATATAGATTAAAAAAATTGGGTAAAAAAGATATTATGGCTATGATTTGTGATTCTACCAATATATTTGTTAAAGACAATGCAGGTTCAGAAGCAGATGTAGTGGACAAACTAACAGAACAAATACGCGAATCTGAAAAAAGAGTTTTTGTTACTACTTTTGCATCTAATGTAATGCGATTAAAAACCATAGTAAATATTGGAAAGACTCTAGGAAGACAAATTGCTTTCGCTGGACGATCTATGCATAGAATGCTTGAAATTGCTAATAATTGTGGATACCTGATGGAGATGCCAACTATAATTAAAGAAAAAAATATTTTAAAAATTCCTAGGGAAGAAACTTTAGTAATTTGTACAGGTTCTCAAGGTGAATCTAGAGGAGCACTTAATAGAATAGTAAATGATAATCATAAAACTATTAAAATGAATGAAGGAGATAAGGTAATTTTTTCCTCTAGAATAATTCCTGGTAATGAAAAATATATTTATAAGTTACAAAATAAACTTTCAGGTAAGGGAGTGGATGTAATTCAATCTTCTTCGGATTTGAGGATTCATGTGAGTGGCCATCCAGGGAGAGAAGATTTAGCCCAAATGTATAAGTGGGTTAAGCCTAAAGCTTTGATAGCTGTGCATGGTGAAACCAGACACATTAATGCTCATGTCAAATTTGCCAAAGACAAGAAAATTAAAGAGGCTATTCCTGCAAAAAATGGTCATATAATAGAGATTACCAGCAAAGCAGTGATTATTGCAGGTGAGGTAGAAAGTGGGAGACTAGTTGTAGATGGCAATTATATAATTAATAGAAATTCTGAAGTGTTAAAATCTAGACACAAAATGATGTTTAGCGGAATCGTAAATGTATTGTTAATATTGGATGAAAATAATAATCTTTTATTAAAACCTAGCATATTTGTAGAAGGTTTGGTTGATAATAATGTTGAAGAAAATCCTAAAGATTTAATTTTAGATATTATTATGAGTCACGCGAGTGAATTCGTTAAAATTACTCAAGAAAACAAAAAACAATATGCAGATTTACTAGCTGTTGAATTAAAGAGAAACATTAATCACAAGTATTCAAAAAAACCTATAATAAACTTGATGATTGAAATTATTAATAAAAAAAGGTCTAATTAATGATTGGAAGACTAAATCATGTAGCTATAGCAGTCCCTTCTGTAGATATAGCTTCAGAAAAATATAAAAATATTCTAGGTGCAAAAATATCAGAGCCTAAAAGACTCATAGAACATGGAGTTACAACAATATTTGTCGAAATGGACAATACTAAAATAGAGTTAATAGAGCCTTTGGGAGACAACTCTCCAATTAGTTCGTTTTTATCTAAACATCCTGCAGGAGGCATTCATCATGTTTGTTATGAAGTTAAAGATATTAAATCCGCATGTGTGATCTTAGAAAAAGAGGGTGTAAAAATATTAGGTTCAGGTAATCCCACTATTGGAGCACACGGAAAGCAAGTAGTTTTTCTTAGTCCTAAAGACTTTAATGGAACCCTTATAGAGCTTGAGGAAATATAAATGTATTACGTAAAATTAATTATTATATTTGTTATAGTTTGGTGGATTTTATTTTTTATGGCCCTCCCCATTGGTGTAAAAAAACCTATTAACATTCTACCTGGGCAAGACAGAGGAGCCCCGGATAACCCTGGATTATGGGTAAAATTTTTTGTAGTAAGTATTATTTCTATAGTATTTACAATTATAATAAAGTTAATCATCCAAAATAATTGGTTAGGTCTTTAGGGAAGAACATGAAAAGAAGTAATTTTTTCTTACCTACACTAAAAGAGAACCCAGTAGATGCTAAAGTTGCATCACATCGATTAATGCTAAGATCTGGAATGGTAAGGCAATCATCTGCTGGAATTTATTCTTGGCTTCCGCTTGGCTTAATGGTTTTAAAAAATATAGAGTCTATAGTCAGAGAAGAGCAAGATAAAATTTCTCAACAAATACTTATGCCAACTATTCAAGATGCAAAAATTTGGAAAAATTCGGGGAGATATAGTGACTATGGTAAGGAGATGTTAAAAATATTGGATAGAAATAAAAAAGAGTTAATATATGGTCCCACTAATGAGGAGTTAGTTACAGAAATATTTTCAAATAATGTCTTAAGCTATAAAGATGTACCTATGTGTTTATATCATATTCAATGGAAATTCCGTGATGAGATTAGACCAAGATTTGGAGTAATGAGAGGTCGTGAATTTCTTATGAAAGATGCGTATTCATTTGATTTAAATGAAGACGATGCAATCCACGCATATAATAAAATGTTTATTAATTATTTAAACATTTTTAAAAAGATGGGTTTAAAAGCTATACCTGTAAAAGCTGACACTGGCCCTATTGGAGGTGATTTAAGCCATGAGTTTGTAATTTTAGCTGAGACTGGGGAATCAAAAATATTTTGTGATTCCAATATTTTTAAACAGAGCATAGATAATATAGATTATGAAGATAAATCTTTGGTGAGCAAAATAGTTAAACATTGGACCTCTTTTTATTCTTCTACGCAAGAAACTTTGGATGAAAATCTCTATCATAGTTTAGTTAGTAGCAATAATAGAATTCAAAAAAATGCAATAGAGGTAGGACATTTATTTTATTTCGGAACAAAATACTCAGAACCTCTGAATGCCAGTGTAGTAAATGAAGATGGAAATAAAATATTTGTAAAAATGGGTTCTTATGGCATAGGCATATCTAGGTTGATCGCCGCTATTATAGAAGTATTTCATGATGAAAAAGGAATATGTTGGCCTGAAAGTGTAGCTCCTTTCAAAGTAGGAATAGTTAATTTACGTCAGAATGAAAAAAATTGTAGCGATATTTCTCAAAATATTTATGAAAAACTTTGTAGTACGGGAGTAGCAGTATTATACGATGATAGAAACGAAGGCGCTGGTTCAAAGTTGGCAGACATGGATTTAATTGGAATTCCATGGCAAATAAGAATAGGTCCTAAAAGTTTAAAAAATAATTGTGTAGAATTAAAACAAAGAAATAAAAATGATGAAGTTGAAATAAATATTTCTAATATTGTAAATGAAGTTCGTAAAAAAATAGTTAAACAATGAAATATCTATTTGAAATTTGGATCGCATATAGATATTTAAGGTCTCGCCGAGAAGAGGGCTTTATTTCTATCGTAAGCTTATTTTCATTTCTAGGTATTACTTTAGGTGTAGCTACAATAATAATAGTTATGTCTGTTATGAATGGTTTTCGCGAAGAAATGTTACATAGAATATTGGGTTTAAATGGTCATGCATCTATTAATTTGTACTCTGATATTAATCCGAAAGATATAAGTAATTTAACAAGTCTTATATTAAGTATAGATGAAGTTAAATATTCCCTTCCTACAATTCAATCTACCGTCATGGCTAGTTCGGAAAGTTTTTCAACGGGAGTTAGATTAAAAGGATTAAAAATAGAAGATATAAGTAAAAGAAAGATTCTTAATGAGAGTTTAACTCAAAAAGGACTTCAAGAACTTGCTAAAAAAAATAGAGTCTTACTAGGTGATAAATTATCAAAAAAACTTCGGATTAATGTAGGCGATAGCGTAACACTAATAGCTCCTACAGGAATTGATACTCCTTTTGGCTCAGCTCCAAATGTTAGGAGTTATGTGGTAGCGGATATATTCAATATCGGAATGTACGAGTATGATTCTTCAGTTATATTTATGAAATTAGATGAAACAAGAGAGTTACTAGGAGTTAATAAAAATTTTATAGGAATGTTAGAAGTATTTTATGAAAATCCAGATAATGCTGAAAAAAACACTTCTTTACTAAATAATATTATAAATGAAGAAAGCTTATTGAATCTTTCTGCAGTTCCATGGACAAAAAAGTTTGAACAGTTTTTTAGTGCATTAAAAGTAGAACGTAATGTAATGTTTATTATATTAACTTTAATAATATTAGTAGCTGCTTTTAATGTTATTAGCTCAATGATAATGCTAGTAAAAGATAAAGAAAGTGGCATATCTATACTTAGGACTATAGGTATATCAAGGTTTGCAATTATGAGAATTTTTATAATGGTTGGTTCTTTTATAGGAATATTAGGAACAATTTTAGGCTGTGTTTTAGGATTAGTATTTTCTAAGAATATAGAAAAAATACAAAGAACTGTAGAATATTTAATTGGAGAGGAATTATTTGCAGCTGAAATATACTTTTTATCAAATTTGCCATCTAAAATTGATTATAATGAAGTATGTTGGCTTGTTATTTTTTCTCTTCTTTTATCATTTTTAGCAACTATTTATCCAGCTTTGAGAGCATCTAGTATTGATCCGGCTAAGGTATTAAGGCATGGGTAGTAAAAATTCAATAGAATTCAATAGTGTATCTCACTCTTTTCAGCAAGGAGAAAGTCTGATAAGAGTGCTTGATGATGTAAGTTTTTTAATTCCAAATGGGGGTATAGTCGGATTATTGGGTGCTTCAGGATCTGGAAAAACTACACTATTACAATTAGCAGGCTTACTTGAAAAACCATTATATGGAGATATTAAAATTAAAGGTCAAAGCACTATAAGTCTTAACAGTACTGGTAGGACTTATATTAGGAGAAAAAAAATAGGATTTGTTTTTCAAAAAAGTCATTTATTGCCAGAATTTAATGCACTAGAAAATATAATAATAGCTCAAAAAATATTTGGAAAACAAAATTATGAGGCTAAGGAAAACGCATTAAAACTACTAAAAGAAGTGGGATTAAATAATAGAATTTTTCACCGTCCGGGAAAATTGTCTGTAGGGGAACAACAAAGGGTTGCGATAGCGAGGGCAGTAGTGAATAATCCGTCTGTTGTACTAGCAGATGAACCTACAGGAAATCTTGATTTTGAAAACTCAAAGAATGTTACTGATCTTTTGATTAAAACTTTAAGAAGTTCGGGGGCAAGCGCACTAATTGCCACCCACAATAAGGATCTCGCATCTAAAATGGATAAGATACTCACGTTAGTAGACGGAAAAATTAAAATTTGAAGGCTTAATTAATTTATTTTAGTATGTATGTATAAATATTTTTAAAATTAAAATTAAGCATAAAATAAATTATGGAAATTAATCATAGATTTGTTCATTTAAGGGCTAGGTCGTCCTACTCATTGGCTCAAGGTGCCATTTTAATTGATACATTAATAAGTCTTGCAAAAAGAGAAAATATGCCTGCACTCGCTTTAACCGATGAGGGAAATTTATTTGGTACTTTGGAGTTTGCTTTAAAGGCTTCTGAAAAAGGGATACAGCCTATTATTGGATGTATTTTAGAATTAGAAATGCCAGATCAAAAAGAAAATCACAAGTTTAATTATAAAAAAAATATTTCTAAAATCTCTTTAATAGTAAGAAATAAAAAAGGATGGAAAAATTTATCGGTATTGGTAAGTAACAGTTTTTTAGATTCAAATACTGAGAACCAAAGACCTATTAGTTTAAAGGAATTATTTGATAATTCAGAAGGATTATCATGTCTAATGGGTGGAACTGAGGGTCCTTTAGGTATTTATCTACTTGAAAATAAGTATTCTGAAGCATTAAAAATATCTAAATTATTTAAACAATATTTTACACAAAACCTGTTTATTGAGCTAATGCGTCATGGCCTAGAAGACGAAAAAAAAACCGAACATCTTTTTATAAAAATTTCTTCAGATTTGGATATACCCATTATTGCCACAAATAATATCTATTTTTCGGATAGAACATACTATGAATCTCATGATTGTTTGATGTGTATATCCCAAGGAACAACAATTAGTGACGTAAATAGAAAAAGATTAAATGTAGAGCATTTTTTTAAAAGTCAAAGTGAAATGTTAAATTTATTTTCTGATTTACCCGAAGCTATATCTAACACTTTGTTGGTTGCAAAAAAATGTTTGTTTATGCTTGAAAAAAGGACTCCAACTTTACCTAACTACCCTCTTCCTGACAATAAAAAGAATGAACATCAATTATTAATAGAAATGTCAAAGTCTAGTTTAAACAATAAGTTAAAACTATTATTTAAAAATAATATTAAGTATGAGAACAAACAAAATAACGAAAAATTAAAAGTTTATAGAGAAAGATTATCATATGAATTGGATGTAATACATAAAACAGGTTTTTCAGCTTATTTTCTTATAGTGGCTGAATTTGTTAATTGGGCAAAAAAGGCTGGTATTCCAGTGGGACCTGGAAGAGGTTCTGGAGCAGGATCCTTAGTAGCATGGGTCTTAGGTATAACAGATTTAAATCCTATTAAGTACAATCTACTATTTGAGCGTTTTTTGAATCCTGAACGTATATCTATGCCTGATTTTGATATTGATTTTTGTCCTAGCAAAAGAGGGGAGGTAATTAAACATGTTCAAGATATTTATGGTGAGGATAAAGTAGCACAGATAATAACTTTTGGATCTCTTCAGGCTAGAGGAGTATTGAGAGATGTTGGACGAGTATTAGAAATACCATTTGGAAAGGTAGACAATATTTGCAGAATGATTCCTGCTAATCCATTCAATCCTACCAAGCCATTGAAGTTGCAAGAGGCAATAGACCATGAACCTAGACTAAAATCTGCACAAAAATCTGATGAAGAAATCGAACAATTATTTCAAGTTTCACTGAAGTTAGAGGGACTACATAAAAATGCTTCTACACACGCTGCAGGTGTTGTAATAGGGGACAAATCTTTGCTAGAATTATTACCACTATATAGAGATCCAAAATCTGATTTGCCTGCTACACAATTTGATATGAAGTATACTGAATTATCAGGTTTAGTAAAATTTGATTTCTTAGGTTTGAAGACTTTATCCATAATTGATATGGCATCTTCTATGCTAAAAAAAACAAATCCGGATTTTAATTTACACCAAATCTTGCAGGATGATAAACGAGTCTTCAATTTAATTTCTGCTGGAAACACGGTTGGAATATTTCAACTAGAAGGGGTAGGCGTAACAGAAGTATTAAAAAAAATAAAACCCGATCATTTTGAGGACCTAATGTCTGTGGTGGCATTATATAGACCAGGTCCAATGGATAATATTCCATCATTTATTAGAAGAAAACACAAAAAAGAGAAAGTTGATGTCCTTCATCCTTTACTAAATGATATAGTAAAAGAAACTTATGGAATAATGGTTTATCAAGAGCAAGTTATGGAAGCAGCTCAAAAACTAGCAGGATACTCGCTGGGTGAAGCGGACTTATTACGTAATGCAATGGGAAAAAAAATTGATTCTGAAATGCAAGCTCAAAGAGAAATATTTGTTAAGGGTGCTAAAAAAAATAATATAAAAAGTAATATTGCTATTCAGGTTTTTGAAATTATGGCAAGGTTTGCTGGTTATGGATTTAATAAAAGCCATGCCGCGGCTTATGCTTTGATTGCTTATCAGACAGCTTGGTTTAAAACTTATCATCCTGAAATTTTTTTAGCTTCCTTAATGACCTATGATTCTGATTCATCAGATAAACTGAATATTTTTAGAAATGACTTATTGAGATTAAATATAGATCTATTAGGCCCTGATGTTAATTTTTCAAAAATAGATTTTTCAGTAGAAACAAATGAAGAAGGAGGTTTGGTTGTTAGGACAGGTTTATGCAGCATTAAAAATATTGGCAAAGGAATTATGGGCCGGATTATTTTAGAGAGAGAAAAGAATGGAACTTATGGTGATATTTTAGATTTTGCTAATAGAATGTCCGATGGACAATTTGGTAGGTCGCATTTTGAATATTTATCTTTGTCTGGTTGTTTTGATTCAATTTGTAATAACAGGAAAAGTGTTTTTGTAGGAGCAAATGTTTTAGCAAATTGCGCAAATATTTCATCTTTAGATAAACAGTCCCAACAAGAAAACTTATTTTCCAAAAACACAGAACTTGTCAAGCTATGGAGGTTACCTACAATCAAAGATTGGTCTGAAAAAGAAAAATTAGAAAAAGAAAGATTGTCACTAGGGTTTTATTGTTCTGGCCATCCAATAACTAAATACAAAAATATTCTTAAAGTAATAAATATAAAAAATTCTAATGAATTAGATAATATTAATAATTTAATTTTTTATGGTGCCGGCGTAGTATCTCAAATATTTGAAAGGTTCTCCAGCCATGGTAGGTTTGCAAAAATACAAATCTCTGATACAGAAGGTATGTATGAAGTTACTGCATATTCTGAGATTTTTTCGATTAAAAATAATTTGTTATCTTCTGGAAATATTTTGCTATTTCAATTATCTGTGGTAAAGGACTCGTCAGGCTATAAAAATATTATTGCTAAAGATTTTTGGAATTTAGACGATAAATTAAATGATTTAATAAAGGGGTATGTAATCAAAATAAATGATACAGTAGACATGGAAAAAATGAAAATTTTATTAACTTCTAATATATATGAAGACCGTGATAAAGGAAAAAAAATTACATTTGTAGTTCCTTTGGATGAAGCCCGAGAAGCGCTCGTGAATACCATAGAAAATGTAGATTTTAATATTGAAATTATAGAACAATTAAGAGATTTACCTGGTATAGTCGAAGTTTCTCCAATAATTTCAGACAATATATGATATAATTTTTTTGATAAAACTTGCCGAATGCACTATAGAATTGTAAAACGTTAAAAATTTCGCACATGATTTAGGCCTTATCAATAAATTTGGCTTCCGGTGTTATTTGTAACTCATTAATCATGGCGGCATAACCGGAGAAGGAGAAAAAAATGGCACTACCATCATTTTCAATGAAAGAATTATTGGAAGCGGGAATTCACTTTGGTCATCAAGTTAATCGTTGGAATCCTAAAATGCAAACATTTCTATTTGGTGAGAGAAATGGGATTCATATTATTGATTTGCAACAGACTGTACCTTTGCTTTATTCAGCACTAAAAGTTTTGAGAGAGGTTGCTTCTGGAGGAGGGAGAGTTCTTTTTGTAGGAACAAAAAGACAAGCTCAAAAAATAATTGCAGAAAGTGCACAAAAATGTGGTCAATATTACGTAAATCACAGGTGGTTAGGAGGAACATTAACAAATTGGAATACAATATCAAATTCTATTACAAAATTAAAAAAATATGAAGAGACTATTAATGATGAAGAGTCGGGTTTAACTAAAAAAGAGATGGTAGGTTTAACCCGGCAAAGGGACAAACTAAATTTAACACTTGGAGGAATTAAAGAAATGGGTGGTATTCCAGATGCTCTGTTTGTCATAGATACAAATAAGGAGCATATAGCTGTATATGAGGCAAAAATTTTGGGTATACCTGTAATAGCTGTTTTAGATTCTAATAGTGATCCTCAAGGAATTGATTTTCCAATACCGGGCAATGATGATGCCACTAGAGCTATTAGTATGTACTGTAGACTAGCTGCAGAATCAATACTAGATGGATTACATGATAGCTTTAAGTCTTCAGGAAAAGATTCTGGAGAAATGAAAAAAGGTCTTTCTGAAAATATATCACTAAATCTAAAAGAAGATAAAAAGAAGAAAAATGGTAAAACCCTTAAAACTAATATAGTTGAAGATTTTCAGAAGACAAAGAAATACAAAGTATTAAAAAATAAACCAGCTGAGGAGGTTAAAGCTGAAGAGAAACCTACTGAAAAAGCTCAAGTAGAAGAGAAACCAGCTGAGGAGGTTAAAGCTGAAGAGAAACTTACTGAAAAAGCTCAAGTAGAAGAGAAACCAGCTGAGGAGGTTAAAGCTG
>PTKJ01000014.1 GCA_002937675.1 Alphaproteobacteria bacterium MarineAlpha9_Bin1
TTTTTAACTATCGAATTAGACATTAATTTAAAAACCTTTTTTTTATTTCTTCTGCTATATACTGTGATTCATTTAAAGGATGGTAGCTTATTTTCTTTAATATATCTAAATTTGTATCTTCTAGGTATTTTGCAATACCCTTTTTAATTAATGCTTGGTGAAAGGTTTTTTGTTTTAAAGTTGTAGTGTTTTCAGGGGCAAAAATTAATACTGGTTTTCCTGTGGAGCAAGCTTCTGAACAAAGAGATATTGAATCTCCTGTGACTGCTACTGCATCTGCATATGATAAGAAACCTGGATATGGATTGTTGTTTTTTAAATCCATTTTCCAGAGTATTGCTCTTTTTCCTAAAATATCTACCTCATTTTTAATACGCTCGTAGACTTCATTAGATGTTCTTCTACTTGTCGTTATCATTAGTGAACCTTTAGAACCAATAAACTTAATCAAAAGTTTAATCATTTTACTTGAATGACTTGGTAGAAACTTATTTTTTTTAGTATCTCCTCCTATTGACACAGCTACCCTAGGATGAGGAAGTGTATTTAAAGTTTTAGACCATTTAATTTTAGCTTTATCTAAGTACTCTTTAGAAAATATATGAGGAGAAGTAAGAATGTTAATGGTATTTATTTTAGGGTTTATTTTATCGTGTTCTGGAATAGCAATCAAATCTATGTTCTTATATGGCCATCCAGGCCACATAATTTGAATGAAATGAGTTTTATTTTCGCTTTTTTCTTTAATCCATAGTCCAGCTGGAGAAGATTTTCTTCCACAGCCTATTACGATTTTAGGCCATGGAGGTTTAAATTGCTTTCTGCTTTTTTTATTTACATGTAAAATAGAAGCTTGCAAAAGCCAATTAGGCAATTTTGAAATCACATTATACTTGAACAATTTTTCTGTATAGTTTGTATTTAAAGCATTTCCCACGCCTAATACTTGGGTTCTATTTCCTGTTCTCTCATCTAATAGAAGCCATATATCATTCTGAATGGAGATTTTTTTCATTATTTTTAAATATATTCTATTTTCAGAATTTCATAAGAAGCTGTTCCGCCAGGCGTTTTTACATTGACAGAATCTCCTGTTTTTTTCCCCATTAAAGCTCTTGCCACTGGTGAATTAATTGAAATTAGGCCCTTTTCTACATTAGCCTCGTCTACGCCAACTATCTTATAATCTAATTCTTTTTTGTTCTTTTCATCAGTAAGCTTTATAGTTGCTCCGAAGACAATTATATTGTTTTTTATACTGGAAACGTCAATTACATCAGCTCTTCTGATTTTGTATTCTAATTCTGTTATTCTTCCTTCTATAAATGATTGAAGTTCTTTTGCAGCATGGTATTCAGCATTTTCTGATAGATCTCCGTGTTCTCGAGCTTCTGCTATAGCTTTAATTACTCCAGGTCTATCTTTTTGCTTTAGTTTTTTTTGTTCTTCTTCGAGAGATCGGTAACCCAAAGGAGTCATAGGAATCTTTTCCATCAATTTCCTTACATATTTTATTATTATCTACAAATAATTTCAATTATTATAAAAAAAGTTAATATATAAAACAGTATAGCTAATAAGATTGTATTGGCGCAACATCAAGTTGTTCTCTTTTAAGAGAAATAATTGCTTCCGTTGCGGCCTTGCAACCTGCGGTGGTTGTATAGTAGGGTATTCCATAAGTGATAGCTGCTCTTCTCAAAGAAAAACTCTCTTTAATAGATTGTTTGCCTTCAGTGGTGTTGAAAATAATTTGAACTAAACCATCCTTTATAGAATCCAATAAATGAGGTCTACCTTCTCTTACTTTATTAATTGTATCAACGTTAATCCCTTTGTTTTGGAGAAACGAAGAAGTTCCTGAAGTAGCTGTTATTTTAAAACCCATAGTTATCATTTTTTTGCAAATTCCTGTAATTTTTTCTTTATCAGAATTCTTGACTGAAACAAAAAGAGTTCCTGACTCAGGCAATTTAGATCCTGAAGCAATCTGTGATTTAGCATAAGCGTGCCCAAAGTTATCTGCTAATCCCATCACTTCTCCAGTAGACTTCATTTCCGGTCCTAATAAAGTATCTACTCCGGGAAATTTTGAGAAAGGAAAGACGGCTTCTTTAATTGAAATATTGTTCATATTTTTCCAAGAATTGATATTAAAATCAGAAAGCTTCATCCCAGCCATAATTTTAGCAGCAATTCCTGCAAACTGGTTGCCGGTTGATTTAGATACATATGGTATCGTTCTGCTTGCACGAGGATTAACTTCTAGAATATATATGTTGTTATTAGTTTTAGAATTTTTGACAGCAAATTGAATGTTCATTAAACCAACCACATTTAATGCTTTGGCAATAATTTCAGATTGTTTTTCTATATCTTTTATTATTTTTTTAGATAGTGTGTGAGGTGGAAGAGTACAAGCAGAATCTCCTGAGTGTATTCCTGCTTCTTCAATATGTTCCATTATTCCTGCTATAACAATGGTATTGTTATCGGCAATTATATCTACATCTACTTCAGTTGCATCCGATAAAAAACTATCGATTAATATGGGAGACTTTCCAAATAGCTCTACTGTTTCATCAACATAACTTATTAAGTTTTTTTTATCATGAACTATAACCATAGCTCTTCCCCCAAGCACATATGATGGCCTCACTAAAACTGGGAAGCCAATTCTATCAGCAATTCTTAAAGCTTCTACTGAAGAATTACATATCCCATTTGGTGGTTGAAGAAGATTTAAGGACTTTATAAGTTTGGTAAACCTATTTCTATCTTCGGCTAAATCAATCATGTCAGGTTGTGTCCCTATGATTGGAACATTGTTTTTAGATAAAAAATTTGAAAGTTTTAGTGGAGTTTGCCCTCCATACTGGACAATACAACCTTTTATTTTTCCTTTTCTAGATTCATTATCAATTATTTCCATCACATCTTCTTCAGTTAAGGGTTCAAAATATAGCCTATCAGAGGTGTCATAATCTGTAGAAACTGTTTCTGGATTACAATTTATCATAATGGTTTCAAAGTTTATGGTTTTTAAAGCGTATGCTGCATGAACGCAGCAGTAATCAAATTCTATTCCTTGACCTATTCTATTAGGGCCTCCTCCTAAAATAATTATTTTATTTTTTTCTGAGATGAAGGATTCGTCAGAATAAGTTTCATTTTCCTTGAAGGATCTCTCATAAGAGGAATATAGGTAAGGAGTTTTTGCCTCAAATTCAGCTGCACAACTATCTATCCTTTTATATTTAGGTCTAACTCCAAATTTTCTTCTTGAGTTCATTACCTTATGCGAGGTTGTATTAGTTAAAAAAGCTATACGAGAATCAGAAAATCCTTTTGATTTAAGAAAGAACAACTCTTCTTTATTGTTTGGCAAACCATTTGAAATTAGAGCTTTTTCAATAGTTATTATTTCTTCAATTTGAGAAAGAAACCACATATCGATTTTACACGCGTTGAAAATATTTTTTATATTTATTCCCTCCCTTATTGCCTGAGCGATATAAAGTATTCTCTCGGGGGTAGGTTTACTAATAGCTTCGTATATGGGTTTTTTATTTCCCCCCTTAATGTAATTAGGAATACTAATATTCGAAAATCCATCTAAACCAGTTTCTGTAGATCTTAAAGCTTTCTGAATTGATTCTTGAAAAGTTCTTCCAATTGACATTACTTCGCCCACGGATTTCATAGCTGAGGTAAGTGTATTGTCAGCTCCTTTAAATTTTTCGAATGCAAACCTTGGGATTTTACAAACTACATAATCAATTGTGGGTTCAAAAGAAGCTGGGGTAACTTTTGTAATATCATTTTCTATCTCATCCAAAGTATAACCTACGGCTAGCCTAGCTGCTACTTTTGCTATAGGAAATCCAGTTGCTTTAGATGCCAGGGCGGAAGATCTGGAGACTCTAGGGTTCATCTCAATGATTACCATTTTACCGTCTTTAGGATTTATGGCAAACTGGACATTAGATCCACCTGTTTCAACGCCTATCTCCCTGAGTACTTTGATAGAAGCGTTTCTCATTCTTTGATATTCTTTATCCGTAAGTGTTAAAGCAGGAGCAACGGTAATAGAATCTCCAGTATGAATACCCATAGGATCAACGTTTTCTATAGAACATATTATTATCGTATTATCATTCTTGTCTCTTACTACTTCCATTTCAAATTCTTTCCAACCGATGACTGATTCTTCGATTAATACAGATCTTACTGGTGAGGAATCCAATCCCCTTTGGACAATTTTTTTAAATTCGTTTTTATTATATGCAATTCCTCCGCCAGTCCCACCTAAAGTAAATGAGGGTCTTATTATTAATGGAAGTCCTAGTTTTTTGAGTGCTAAATTCGCTTCTTCCATATTACGAACCTGTGTGCTCAAAGGAGTTTCTAATCCTATATTATTCATTGCTTTCTTAAATAGCTCTCTATCTTCTGCTTTTTCTATCGCTTTGAATGATGCTCCTATCAATTCTACATTATTATCTTTTAGTACACCTTTATTAGATAATTTCATCGTTAAGTTAAGTGCTGTTTGCCCTCCCATAGTAGGAAGTAACGCATCTGGCTTCTCTTTTTTTATAATTTTTTCTACGAACTCTAGGGTAATAGGTTCTATGTAGGTAGCATCCGCAAAATCTGGATCCGTCATTATTGTCGCAGGATTTGAGTTTACTAATATAACTCTATAACCTTCTTCTTTTAAAATTTTACAAGCTTGAGAGCCTGAGTAATCAAACTCACAAGCCTGACCTATAATTATGGGGCCTGCACCTATAACTAAAATTGATTTTATGTCTTTACGCTTTGGCATTTCTATTTTTATCCATAACTTCTTTTAAAAATTGGTCAAAAAAGTGGATTGTATCTTGAGGTCCGGGAGAGGCTTCAGGATGATACTGTACTGAAAATACGGGTTTATTTTTCATTCTTAATCCTTCAATTACTCCGTCAAATAAAGAAGTATGAGTTTCTATTATTTGGTTATTTAAAGTTGATCTTTTTACAACAAATCCATGATTTTGACTCGTAATTTCAACTTTTTGTTCTTGATTTTTTACAGGCTGATTAGCACCTCTATGGCCTATAGACATTTTCTCAGTTTTGGCTCCTAAAGACAATGCAAGCAATTGATGTCCTAGGCAAATCCCAAATATCGGTATATTAATTTTTAATAATTTTTTTAATAAAGGCGTTGTATATTTACCAGTTGCATCTGGGTCTCCTGGGCCATTAGATAAAAATATTCCGTCAGGATTTAAGTCCATAATCTTTTTATAGGAGGTTTGGGCAGGTAAAACAGTAATCTCAAAATTGCGATCAGCAAGCATTCTTAGAATATTAAATTTTACTCCAAAATCAATAACGATCACATGAGGTTTTGTTTTAATATTATATTTGATAGAGTTTATATTTTTTATATTCAGATCATGACTCTTTTCTGTCCATTTATACCTCGTTTTAGTAGTAACTTGACTTGCCAAGTCAGAGTTTTTTATGCCTTTCCATTGCTTAAGAGTAATTATAGCCTCATTAATTATGCTTTTATTGATTGTAGAATTAATTATCATTCCATTTATGAAACCGTGATTTCTTATCATGGTAGTGATGGATCTTGTATCGATTCCTTGGATCCCAATAATTTTTTTCTCTTTTAACCACTGGTTAAAAACACCAGTCGATCTGTAATTTGAAGAGATATTAGAAATTTCTTTAATTATTATGCCACAAGCTACAGGGTTTTTGGATTCATTATCCTCTGAATTTGTTCCGACTATACCAATATGGGGAAAAGTAAAAGTAATAATTTGATTTGCATAAGATGGGTCTGTAATTATTTCCTGATATCCTGTCATCGCTGTATTAAAACATATTTCTCCAAGAGCTTTTCCTGTGTGACCTATACCTTGACCCCAAAATATATTTTCGTTCTCTAAAACTAATACCGCATCGTCTCTTCCTATAAAATTTTTAAGTTTTAGATTGTGTTTAACTCTCATAAGGTCTAAAAAAATCCTGTTAAAAATAAATTTTTAGTTTTTTTGAAGTTTTTATTTTTGCTGGTAACCCTAATCAAATCATTTATATTGGTCAATAAAAAGTAAATTATAAGTTCTAAAAATATAAATGATTTTGATATGTAGAACTAATATATATTATTATTAAGTAAATTATTATTGAGAGTAAAATGTTAAGAGATAGGTTTAAGTTGGAACTCCAAGAGGCTATGAAGTCTAAAGATTCACCTAAGGTTTCAACGTTGAGGTTAGTTTTAGCAGCAATTAAAGATAGAGATTTGGATTCTAGAAGTAAGGGGAACGGAGATATAATTCCTGATTCTAATATTCTAGAAATTCTCTCAAAAATGGTCAAACAGAGAAATGAAACAATAGCAATATATAAAAAAGCAGGTAGGAACGATTTAGCGGACCAAGAAGAAATAGAAATAAAAATAATATCAGAATTTTTGCCTAAGCAATTGAGTAAAACGGAAATTAAGAAAATCATAGAGGATTCCATTATTAAAACGGGCGCAGAAAATATAAGAGATTTAGGGAAAGTTATGGCTGAAATAAAAAATAATTATGCAGGAAAGTGTGATTTGACCGATGTAAGTAACAATCTTAGAAAGAGATTGGGAGGTTAGTCACTTTACGAATGTCTCTTGATGATAAATTAATTAATGAAATTAATAATAAAATTATATTATCAGATTTCATAGGACGTAAGGTAAATATTTCAAGACGTGGAAGGGAATTTATAGGCCTTTGCCCATTTCATGAAGAAAAAACCCCTTCTTTTACAATAAATGATGACAAAAATTTTTATCATTGCTTTGGTTGCAGGGCTCATGGAAATGTGATTAATTTTATAATGAAAGACCAAAACCTGGATTTTGTAGGAGCATTAAGAACTTTATGTAAAGAGCTAGGTCTAGATTTTACTAAATATTCCAAAAATAATCAAACCTACCTTAATCGAGATATTGAGAATATTAAAAATATTTTAAATCTAACAGAAAATTTTTTTATTAAAAACTTTAAATCATCTCTTGGTAAAAATGCTAGAGAATATATATATAGAAGAAATGTTCTGGAAGACGTATGTAACGAATTTAATATAGGTTATGCCAGTAAATTTTCTAATAATTTATTTAAATATTTGCTTGAAAATTCTTTTAGTGAAGATTTTATTATTAGATCTGGGGTGGTGGGAAAATCTGATAAAAATGGAAATTGCTATGACTTCTTTAGACATAGGCTGATATTTCCTATTCATGATTACAGAGGAGATCTGATTGCATTTGGCGGAAGAAGTCTAGATAGCTCAGAGCCTAAGTATCTAAATTCTCCTGATACAATGTTATTTAAAAAAAGAAGGACTTTATTCAATTATCATAGGGCCAGAGAATATTCATTTAAACAAAAAAGGCCTCTGATTGTGGTAGAGGGTTATATTGATGTAATTTCTATGAGCCGAGCAGGAATTAGTAATGTAGTGGCACCGCTAGGGACAGCTCTGTCTGAAGATCAAATATTATTACTTTGGAGAACATCTGATGAGCCCATTATATGTATGGACGGAGATAAAGCAGGATATAGGTCAGCAGTAAGAACATTATCTATAGCTTTGCCGCTTTTAACACCCGGAAAATCTATTGGTTTTATATTTTTGCCTGATGGGGAAGATCCTGATTCTATGGTTCGAAATAAAGGTAAAGAAGAAATTGAGGAGATTTTAAAAACTCCTTTATCAATGTTTGATTTTTGTTGGAAAATTGAATATGAACATATAAAACTAGATACCCCAGAAAGGAGAGCAGGTTTTAAGAATAGATTTGAGACAAAAATATCTTTAATTAAAAATTATGAAGTTAGAAGAGAGTATAAAAAATCATTTAACTATTTTTTTTCAAAGTATTTTTCAAATTATAATACTTACTCCAATAAGATGTATCGTGGAAGAGACAATTTAGAGAATTTTAATGTATTTAAAGATAACATTAAAATGTCAATTACTAGCGGATCTAATAAAAAAAATTATTCGTTTTCAAGAGAAAAAAATTTAATACTTGCAATTATTAATAATCCTATTTTATTAAAACAAATTGATGAAGAATTTTCAAAAGTTCCTTTTGAAAACAATGAATTAAATAAGATCAGGTCATCATTAATTGATAAGTTTGTCGGTTTAGGAGATATAAACGAATCTGATATTGAAAATTGGTTCAAAGATGACAATATTAGTATATTGGTAGAAGAATGTTTTGGAGATAAGGATTTTAAAACAAATAAATTAATACCCCCTTATGCTTTAAAGAATTCAGATTTGAATTTTGTAATAAAAGGATGGAGGGAAGCTGCAAATTTACAAAGTCTTTGGTATAAAAAACAAAGGATAAAAAAATATTCAAAAAAGTAATTTTATTCTATATCATTGCAAGAATTTCTTTAAAACGTTATAAGTTTGGATCTTCTGTACAAATAAGAGTATATTTAAGTTAGTTTTATGGCAAAAAAAAAAGATAATCATGCAGATAATAGTAGTGAATTTATAGATACTAGGATTTCTTCTGGCGTGAACGAAGACACAATCAAGAAATTAATTGAAAAAGGCAAAACTAGGGGGTTCTTAACCTATGATGAACTTGCCAATGTTTTAAATCCTGAAAATTTTTCTTCAGAGAAAATTGAAGATATTCAGACTATGATTTCAGAGATGGGAATAAGTCTTGTAGATAGTGATGAAGATTTTCATGATACTGAAGCTTCTAGTTCAACTAAACCAGAAGATAAAAATCAAACTTCAATTCAAATTAACAACGCCTCAGAATCAGAGTTGGGAAGAACAGATGATCCTGTAAGGATGTATTTGAGAGAAATGGGTAACGTAGAACTACTTTCTAGAGAAGGAGAGATTGCCATTGCAAAAAGAATAGAAGCAGGACGCGATTTAATGTTTAGAGGAATTAGTAAGAATCCTTTGACATTAAAATCTATTTATAACTGGAGGAAAGCACTAAAATCTAATGAGCTGATGATTAGAGATGTAATAGATTTAGAGGCTACTTTTGGTTCTGGTCCGGATGGCGCAACTGTTAATAATCCTTTAGCTGCTGCTAAAATAGCTTCTACTAGTCAGATCAAAGCAGATGGTACCACTGAGGTAAATATTGTGAAGAGGGGAGTGGCAATTGAAGATGGAAAAAATTCCGAAGAAGAGTTTGTTGTAGATGAGGGCGTTAATGAGGATGAAACGCATGATGGACTTCCATCAATTTCTGTTCTTGAAGAAATCCTCAAACCTCAAATTTTATCTGCTTTTTCTGACTTATCCAAACAATATAACAAACTGAATAAATTTTGGAGTGCTAACTTGCGCTGTAAATTTAAAGGGATTTCTATCAATGAAAAAGAATATCATAAGTTCATAAAAAACCAACAAGAAGCATCTGATATAATGAGTGGCTTAAGGCTTAATTCCAATAGAGTGGAAGAACTAATTGATGAAGTTTATGGCAAGAGTAGGAGGCTATCATTTCTTGAAGGCAAGCTAATAAGATTGGCTCAAAAATATAAGATAAAAAGGCAATCTTTCTTAAATGAGTACATTAACCATGAAGAGGAGGACAGATTATTTAAAAAGTTTTCTAAGAATAAAGATCCTGGGTGGAAACAATTTACAGAGAATGAAAAAAATTCTGTAAAAGATACTCTCAAAGATATAAAGGAAATTGTTGTTTATTGTGGTCTTGGAATAAGAGAATTTAAACTACTAGTTAGGTCTATAGAAAAAGGGGAAAGAGAAGCAAATCAAGCTAAAAGGGAGATGATAGAAGCAAACTTAAGATTAGTAATATCTATTGCAAAAAAATATACTAACAGAGGGCTACAGTTTCTTGATCTAATTCAAGAAGGCAACATAGGTTTGATGAAAGCCGTGGACAAATTTGAGTATAGAAGGGGGTATAAATTTTCTACTTATGCTACATGGTGGATAAGACAAGCTATAACTAGGTCCATTGCAGATCAGGCCAGAACTATAAGAATTCCTGTACATATGATAGAAACTATAAATAAATTGGTAAGGACATCTAGGCAAATTCTTCATGAAATGGGAAGAGAACCTACCCCTGAAGAACTAGCAGAAAAGCTTGTCATGCCTCTGGACAAAGTTAGAAAAGTAATGAAAATTGCAAAAGAACCTATTAGCTTAGAAACACCTGTGGGAGATGAGGAGGATAGTAATCTGGGAGATTTTATAGATGATCAAAATGCTGTCATTCCATTGGATGCTGCTATTCATGAAAACCTTAAGGAACAAACCACGCAAATTTTATCTTCTTTAACACCGCGTGAGGAAAGGGTATTAAGAATGCGATTCGGCATAGGTATGAATACAGATCATACCTTAGAAGAAGTAGGCCAACAATTTTCAGTTACAAGAGAAAGAATTAGACAAATTGAGGCAAAGGCTTTGCGCAAGCTGAAGCATCCTTCTAGGTCAAGAAAACTTAAGAGTTTTCTTGATGAATAAGAGTATATGGGGGCCCGTAGCTCAGTTGGTTAGAGCAAACCGCTCATAACGGTTTGGTCGCAGGTTCGAATCCTGCCGGGCCCACCAAGAATTTATTAAAGTTTTATTTGATTTATATCCATTTATCTGTAGCCTTACCATTAGAGTTTTATAAAAGATATTGGGGGGTATAAAAGCATGTCTGAACCAGAGATATTTGGGCTAACACTAACTACCAAAGTAATATGGTTGCTAGTGTTTGTTTTGCTTTATTGGGCATATTGTATTTTTTGGGGTGTAAGAGGTCACTTAAAAGCTAAAACTGCCAGTGATTATTTTTTAGCAGGTAGAGGTATATCCATATGGGTTTTTGTTTTGGCGGCTACAGCTACGTCATTCTCTGGGTGGACGTTTATGGGACATCCAGGTCTAATTTATAGAGATGGATTCCAATATGCATATGCTTCGTTTTATGCTATTACAATACCTTTTACAGGAGTAATGTTTTTAAAACGGCAGTGGATGCTGGGAAAAAGATACGGGTTTGTCACGCCCGGAGAAATGTTGTCAGAGTATTTTAAGTCTGATTTCATCAGAGTATTGGTCGTGTTAGTTGCGCTTGTTTTTTCTGTTCCTTATCTGGGCATCCAACTTAGAGCATCAGGTTTCTTATTTAACGTGCTAACTGATGGGGATTTGGGAATAAATACGGGCATGTGGCTGCTTTCAGCTGTGGTGTTCCTATATGTTGCTTCGGGTGGTTTAAGGGCTGTTGCCTATGTTGATACCGTGCAATGCATATTATTAGCTGGAGGAATTACTGTAATTGGTATTATTGCATACTCGGCTATAGGAGGATTTAACGAACTTACTAGTGGTATAGCAGGTTTAGCAGAAATAGATACTAAGAGGACGGTAGAAGGATATAGTCACTATATAGCCATTCCAGGTGTCATACAGTTTGTAAAATCAGGGACGCAAGCTGTCGGTGGTGCATGGACAGGAATTATGATATTGACATACATGTTTGCACTGATGGGCATTCAGTCAGCTCCAGCATTTACAATGTGGTCATTTTCAAACAAATCTGTAGAACCTTTTGCTCCACAACAAGTGTGGGCATCTTCGTTTGGCATAGGTTTAATTTTAATGGTGTTCACAGCTATTCAAGGGCTAGGTTCTCATCTACTAGGGGCTGATACTGCTATGCTTGCTGCACATCCTGAGCTGGTCAATAACGTAATGGGGGATAATCTAAAAGGCTTAGACATAATGGATAGTGCAGGAAAACAGGGAATGCTGGTGCCACAATTAATATATTTAATGTCTGATGCGGCTCCATGGTTGGTTGGTTTATTATCCGTTTGCGCTTTAGCAGCAATGCAATCGACAGGTGCAGCTTATATGTCTACTGCTGGTGGAATGTTAACGAGAGATCTAGTAAAAAGATTTATTATTCCCGATGCGTCCCATTCACTTCAAAAAATTCTTGGAAGAGTAGGTGTAGGTATAATAGTCTTAGCTGCTTTACTTGTAGCAACTACCTCTAAAGATGCCCTAGTGCTTCTTGGTGGTTTAGCAGTTGCCTATGGTTTTCAGATGTGGCCTTCACTTATAGCTGTTTGCTGGTGGCCATTCTTAACAAGGGCAGGTATTACTTTGGGATTAATTGCTGGGCTTATAGCTGTTACTTTAACAGAATCTATAGGTGTAAGTATATTTAAATCTATAGGAATAGATCCTTGGGGTCGTTGGCCATTAACTATTCATTCAGCTGGCTGGGGTATGCTGTTTAATCTGGGCATTGCAATTATAGTTTCCTTTGTGACTCAAAATGAAGATGATAATGCACATAAAATGAAATTTCACGATTTTCTTAGAGAGCACGCATCTTTATCGCCTGAGAAAAAAAGATTGGTGCCTACTGCACTGATTATTACTTTACTATGGTTTTTCTTTGGTATTGGTCCAGGTGCTGTGATAGGAAACTGGATTTTTGGAAGTCCTCTAGATCCTAGTACTTGGCTATTTGGTATACCATCTATTTGGGCTTGGCAGATATTATTCTGGGCGCTTGGAGTCTATATGATGTGGATGCTTGCATATAAGATGGAAATGTCAACCGTTCCCAAGAAAAAATTTGAATCACTCACTGAAGATATAGGTGATAAAGCATCTTAATTAATTATAATAGGCCATATTTTTCTATATATGGCCTATTAATTTTTGTGTTCTTATATCATGGGTGAAGATTTATTTTTCATAGTTAGTGTGGTTATACTAAGTGTTGTACTTTACTTTCCAGTAAATAAATTAATATGGGTATTAAGTGTAAGAAGGCTAGAAAAAAAATCTAAAAAGAAATTAACAGAAATAGAAAGAAAACTTCAGCTTAAAAGAGCTAGATTTATTAGTGCAATACTAGTTTTAACCTTTTCTTATCTATTTAATTTACAAATTTTGTAGATTTTTTAGATTAAAAGCTATGCCAAATAGTAATGATAACCTATATTCTATTCTTGTTAAAATAAGCGTAATCCTAACAGTTTTGTTTTCAGGTTGGTTAATTTGGGAACATTTTTCTAATCGACCTATAGCTACTAATGAATATTCGGCAGCAAACAAAGCATTTAAAGATAAACACTATGAGTTAGCATATAAAAATTATGTTAAGGCTTATAATCTAAACGATCAGGATGTATATATTATAGAAGGTTTAGCTCGTTCTTTAATGGAATTAAAACGTTATGAAGAGGCCATAGATTATTTTAATTTAGCTATAAACAATGATTCAAGTTTTGCACCAGCTTATGCAAATTTAGGGGTGCTATATGATAGAATAGAGAATCATAAAAAAGCTATGGAATTATATGAAGAGGCTTTAAGGCTAGATTCCGAAATAGCAAAAGGGATGCATTGGTTGGATAGACTGTTATATAATGTTCAAGAAGTACCTCCAACTATACAAGACCGTTTAGAGTATTTAAAAACCCAATATTCTCTGACAGAAGCGGAGAGAATACTATCTGTTCCGGAAATAGATAGAGACCAGCCTAATTACGAGAGATAATTAAAATATATTTAATAAATCAAAAAAAAGAACTCTTAAAAAAAATATCAGTGATATACATCCAAATAAAAGCCTTACGAAATCTTTTTCTCCGTCTTCATTTCTATATGTCAATCCATGAAAAGCAATAAGGCCCGTTGCCACAACAAAAATCAAATTAATAACTAGATCAGACATATATAGTCATTTTCCTTAAATATACTCATATTTAATATTAGTATTACTTTAAGCCCACTTCTTTGAGGACTTTATCTTGTCTTTTCTTCAATATTTCTTGATCAAAATCTTTTATCATGTCCTCTACTAAATGATGCCAATTTAATTTTGCATTAAGATGCATAAATACAGATCCAAGTCCCACTGCTGCTCTGTCAATAAGTACAAACTCTTTAGGGGGAGTAACTCCTCCCAATCTCTTAAGTTTTTTATACACTTTTTTAGCGAGATCCTTACCATTTTTTCCAGAGTTCTTATTTTGTATGAAACGTTTCTTATCTTCTAATAAAGGGCCATAAATATAGTTAGCCCATACATTTAATATATCTATTACATCATCAGAAAGCTTCTTGAAGCCCCAAGCTTTATAAGCTTCTATGGCAAGTTCTCTGTTTCCATCTCTCATGGCTTTATAAAGATCTATTACTCCGCTTACAAATTGGGGAGAAAATATTCTTATGCATCCAAAGTCTAATAAATTTATCTTAATCAATTCTTTATTATCATCAACTTGGTAATTTCCTGGATGAGGATCACCATGTATAATGCCATATTGGTAAAAAGGAACGTACCAGGCCTTAAATAGTGCTAAAGCAATTTGGTTTTTTATATTTGGTTTAGCACTTTTATATGACATTAAAGGCTTTCCATTAAGCCATGTCATAGTAATAAGTCTTTCAGTGGAATGACTTTTTATAGGAATAGGAACATTGATTTGTTTTTCTCTCGATAATATTTTTGAATATAATAGCATGTTTTTTTGTTCTCTTTTATAATCCAACTCTTCTAATAATCTCACTGAAAGTTCATCAAAAATATCTTCAGTGTTTATTGTTTTATCCCATGTTTTATAAAGAGAAAATATTAGCTTAATTTGTCTAAGGTCTGCGTTAACGACAGATAACATATTAGGATATTGTAATTTACAGGCAAGGATTTTGTTACCTATCCAAGCTTTGTGTACTTGACCTAGAGAAGCCGCCTTAACGGCGTTTTTTTCAAATTTTTTAAACTTATTTATCCAGTCTTGTCCTAATTCATTGGACATTCTTCTTTTTACAAATAGCCATCCCATTGAAGGGGCGTCAGCTTGAAGTTGTTGAAGTTTTTCTGAGTATCCATCGGGTAGTGCATCTGGTATAGTAGATAAAAATTGAGCTACTTTCATTAAAGGACCTTTAAGCCCTCCCAGAGCATCAAATATTAGATCAGCATTTTTTTGTTCATCATTTTTTCCGATAAGTTTTCTTCCCGCTATTTTGCTCGTAACTGAGCCGACTTTTTGGGTAACTTGAGCATAACGCTTAAATTTGCCAGAAATTGTTGCGGGTTCTTTTTTCATTTCTTACTCAATTTAACTTTTTTAATAATGGTAATGTCGACAAGTATTATAAGTTAAATACAATTTAGTCACTTATAACTTATTTAAGAAATTATTTTTTGATAGGTTCTATTCTGCTGCTTTTATCTTTAGATCATCTCTATTTTTTGATCTCCACAATTTAAGCAAATCTTCCCTTTTTTCTGAAGCTTTAGAGATATTTTCTTCTTTAACGTGACCATATCCTCTAATCATTTCTGGTATTGAAGCAATTTGGATAGCTAAAGTAACATTATTTGAGTTTATTTTATCTAATATAGAATTAATATCGTTGAGATATTGATTGATCAATAATCTCTCTTTCCTTCTCTCCTGAGTTTTTCCAAAAGGATCAAATATTGTTCCTCTTAAAAATTTAAACTTAGATAATATTTTGAATATAGGTAATATCCATGCTCCTATAGTAATTTTTTTAAGTTTGCCCGTATTTGGATCTCTGGGAGCGAATAGGGGTGGAGCTAAATGAAATTTTAATTTAAGATCTCCTTCAAACGCCTTATAAAGGTTTTTCTTAAATTCACCATTAGTATAAAGCCTAGCGACTTCGTATTCATCTTTATATGCCATAAGCTTAAAATAATAGCGTGCTACAGCCTTTAAAAATTCATCATCAGCAATATTTATTTCTTTTAATTTTTGTTTAGCTTTATTAATTAATTTCAAATACTTTTGAGAATATTGTTTATTCTGGTATGATTTTAAAAAATTTACCCGATATTCAATAATTTCATTGGTAGACAGAGTTTCCACATCAACCTCTATATTGTTCATATATGGTCTTGCTTCTTTCTCAACTAAATCATAATTATGCGCAGCGAGTCTTCCCCACCTAAAAGCTGATAAATTCATCTCGATTGCTATACCATTTAGTCTAATAGCTTCTTCAAGACTTTCTGGTAATACCGGTATCAAACCTTTTTGAAGGGCAAAACCAGTTATAAACATATTTGAAGAAATTGAGTCACCAAACATAGCTGTAGCAATTTTTATAGAATTAATAAAATTAACAGATTCTGAGGACTGCTCTATAACTTGTCTTATCCTTTTTCCGCCAAAAGAATGATCAGGATTCAAAACAAATCCGGCAACAGGAGTTTCATGATCATTAATAATGGATTTAGTTTTATTTATATTCATTAACTCTGTTACTAAACTGGAAGCACTGACTACCATATCGCATCCAAGAATTAAATCTGCATTATTTTTTCCAACTTTAACTGAATGAATTTCTTCAGGCTTTGAAGCTATCTTGATATGACTTAAAACGGCTCCTCCTTTTTGAGCAACACCCACTTGATCTAGTACACTTACGCCTTTGTTTTCTATATGAGAAGCCATGCCTATTAGAGCGCCAATAGTAACTACACCTGTTCCACCAATACCTGTTACCAATATATCATAAGGCTCATTTAAGATTATTTCTTTAGGAAGAGGTAGGTTTTTAAAAATGTTTTCTGGAACAGCGTTTGCCGTAGTTAGTTTTCTTTTTTTTGGCTGAGCGCCTTCTACGGTAACAAATGATGGGCAAAATCCATTTACGCAAGTAAAATCTTTATTGCATGTAGATTGATTTATTATCCTTTTTCTTCCTAATTTGGTTTCCAAAGGTTCGATTGATATACAGTTTGATTCATTGGAACAATCTCCGCAGCCTTCACATACTAGATCGTTGATAAAAGATCTTTTGTCAGGATCTTCCATCTCCCCCCTTTTTCTACGACGCCTTTTTTCTGTAGCACAAGTTTGATCGTAAACCATAGCAGTCACACCCGGCCAAGATCTTAACTCTTTTTGAACCTGATCTAATTCGTTTCTATGATGGATAGTTGTGCCTTCAGCAAACTTTGTTCCTATCCCATACTTATCTGGTTCATCTGATACTACTACTATTCTTTTAACACCTTCACCATAAAGTTGGTGCGTAATAGAAGCTGGGGTAGGCGAGCCTTCTGTTGGTTGTCCACCTGTCATTGCTGTTGCATCATTATATAATATTTTATATGTTATATTGACTTCTGCAGCTACAGAAGCTCTTAAAGCTAAAATGCCCGAGTGATTATATGTTCCATCTCCAATATTCTGAAAGATGTGTTTATCCTCTACAAATGGAGACATGCCTATCCAGTTAGCTCCTTCTGCTCCCATATGTGTAAATAGGTCAGTATCCCGGTTCATCCACGCTGCCATATAATGGCATCCTATCCCCGCCATAGCTTTACTTCCTGAAGGTAATTTTGTTGAAGTATTGTGGGGGCATCCAGAACAAAAATAAGGAGTTCGATTGGCTATACCCGTTATTTCTGTAGTATTCCAGGAACCTTCATGGGGCTCAGGGGAATTTTGCTTCATAATTTTAAGTTTTTCGGCAATTTTATTTTCTTTTTGATGGTTAGAAATTCTCTCAGCGATAACTAGTGCTAGAGTATCTGCTGAAAGTTCCCCAGATGATGGAAGGAGACTATTATTTTCTTCATCAAATTTGCCAACGATATATTCAGGTCTATTCACTTGATTGTAAAGTATTTCTTTAACTTGTTCTTCTAAAAAAGGTCTTTTCTCTTCCACTACAATAATTTCTTTCATTCCATTTGCAAAATTTATCAAACTTTTGGGTTCTAGTGGCCATGGCATACCTACTTTAAATAAATGTAATCCTAGTTTCTTAGCATATGATTGATCAATTGATATATCTTCTAATGCCTGCCTTAGTTCTGCATATCCTTTACCTGTAGCAACTATTCCAATATTTTTTTCTCCTTCATGCCAGATTGGTTTATTAATTTTGTTGATTTCTGAAAAGGCTTTAGCTGCAGGTATCTTGGTTTCTATCAACCTTTTTTCTTGTGACATGATGTCATCAGGCCATCTAATATGTACACCATCTTCTGGTATATTGAACTCTGGTACTACTATTTTATTTCTTTCTGGATCAACATAAACAGATGCTGAGCTATCTATAGTGGCAGTAACGCATTTCATGGAAACCCAAGTCCCTGCATATCTTGATAAAGCCCACCCTAACAAACCAAAATCAAGTAATTCTTGAACATTAGAAGGATTTAGTATTGGTATTTGTGCATCTAACATTGCATATTCACTTTGATGGGCTAGAGTAGAGGATTTTGCAGTATGGTCATCACCTAATAAAGTAAGAACACCACCGTTAGGTGAAGTTCCAGCACTATTTGCATGTTTAAATGCATCTCCAGACCTATCAACGCCCGGACCTTTTCCATACCAAATTCCGAATACACCATCCATTTTTTTTTCGGATATTAAACCTGGTTGTTGACTTCCCCATACAGCAGTAGCTGCCAGGTCTTCATTAAGTCCCGGTGTAAAGTTTATATCATTACTTTTTAAAAATTTTTTAGCAGACCACAAAGCTTTGTCGTACATTCCTAAAGGGGATCCCCTATACCCAGAAATAAATGCAGCAGTATTAAGACCCGAAAGTTTGTCTCTTTGTTTCTGTATAATAGGAAGCCTTACTAGAGCCTGAGTACCAGTGATATAAACTCTTCCAGAATCCAAATCATACTTGTCGTCTAAAGATACTTTTCTTTTTTCTTTCATTTGACTATTATCCTACACAAAAAACTTATATTTCTAGAAAAAATAACCTCATTGCAGATATGCAATAAACTCATAAGTCTATTTCTTATATATTATAGCGGGTAATTCTGTATGATTATATTATAAAATTTATTTTTTTTAAAGTTCAAATAATGCTATTTGCATTGTGTTATGATATAAGCACGGAGATTTTTATGACTATTATGATTACAGGTGTGGCAGGTTTTATAGGTTTTCACCTGGCAAATCAATTATTAAAAAGAGGGGAAAATATATTAGGAATAGATAATCTTTCCAAATATTATGATGTTAATTTAAAAAGGAATAGGTTAAAAATTCTTGATAAATTTGAAAATTTTAATTTTATAAATGTTGATATTTCTGATCATAATAATTTAGAAACTTGTTTTAAAGGCAATAATCTAACCTTAGTATGTCATTTAGCTGCTCAAGCAGGTGTTAGGTATTCTCTAGAAAATCCCAGGGAATATATAAAAACAAATTTAGTAGGCCACGCTAATATTTTAGAAAGCTGTAGAAAGTTTGGAGTAAATAACCTTGTTTATGCGTCTTCTTCTTCCGTTTATGGAGGTAATATGAAAGTGCCTTTCGCGGAAAATGATAAAGTTAATACTCCAATTTCTCTTTATGCAGCTACTAAACGTTCGGATGAATTACTTTCTTATACCTATAGTCATCTCTACAAAATTAATACTATAGGTTTAAGGTTTTTTACTGTCTATGGACCTTGGGGAAGACCGGACATGGCTACTTGGATCTTTACAAAAAATATTTTGAGTAACAAACCTATTAAAGTTTTTAATCACGGTAAGATGAGAAGAGATTTTACCTATATTGATGATATTATTGCTGGAACAACTAGTGTCTTAGATTATTTAATAAATAATAAAATAAATTCAGTAGCAAAAATCTACAATATAGGAAACAATAATCCAGTTGGCTTAATAGAATTTATAAATCTTATAGAAGAAAGTTTAGGAAAAAAAGCTAAAATGTCTATGCAACCTCTCCAGCTGGGTGATGTTGTTGAAACTTATGCAGATATTACAAGTATTCAGGCAGAATTCGATTTTGTCCCTTCTACTCCTCTAACAAAAGGTATTCCTTTATTTATTAAATGGTATAGGGAATATCATAATTTATAATATTTGTCGTTAATGATTATGAAAACTATCTTTTAAACTTTCAATTCTATCTTTCGGCTGCTCTTTTTGGTATTTTTTTTTCCAATTTTTATAAGGCATCCCATATACAAGATCCCTTGCTTTTTCATAGTCAACTTCACTTCCTTCTTTGTTAGCTTCTTCTGAATACCATCTAGAAATACAATTTCTACAGAATCCAGCAAGTTCCATCAAATCTATATTTTGTATTTTGGGATTTTCTTGTAAATGTTTTATTAAACGCTTAAATGTAGCTGCTTCTATTTTTTCCTTGTTTAACTTGTTCATTCTAGTTCTCCATAATAAGAATTATTATATAATGTTATGTATACTTTTTTCAAATTGATTATCTAATTTTTCCTGAGAGATGGATAAAGACTTTATAAGCATTCTAGTAATTTTTTTAAAAGTTTGTTTTTTTATATTTGTAATTAGGTCGTTTCTAATTTCTATAGTAATAAATGGTCTTTTCTCTAATTCCCCATGTTTTGTCATAGTGTAATTCACGTTATCATATCCGCTGTAAGGTACATTTTTTTCTACTTTTAAATTATTGCAATTTTTTAGATAATTAAAAATAGGTTTCATTAATTTTTTATCATCTCGATGTAATAATCCTATATGCCAAGGTCTTATTTTTTTTCTTTGAAGTGATGGAGTGAATGAATGAATACACACCAGGCTAGTTTTACGATTAAATTTTCTGTCCAATGAATGTAATTTTTTGTTTAAAGCTTTATGGTAGGGAAGGTGGTATTCTTTAATTCTGTTTTTAGTCTCTAGCTTTGTTATACAAATATTTGAGGGAATATCAATTCCGTCACTGCTTTTAGGAATAATATTTTCATTAGACTCTGCTCTATTTAGATCAATTAAAAGTCTAGAGAATTTTCCTAATATTGCGTATGTTTTAAAATATTTTGCTAACTCTAATGTAACTGATCTTGCTCCTATGTCATATGCAATATGAGATTCTAATAATTGAGGGCTTAAACCTAGATTATTGTAATTTTGAGGAATATTATTATTAGCATGATCACAACAAAATATTATTGGATTATATGCTTTATTGTTGTTAAAGATTTCGTAAAATAAAACTGGCATTTATAAACCAAAATTGTTTATTAAAAGTAATGTGAGTTATATTAACTAAAAATGTTGGAAACTTGTAGTTGCATAAAAATAAATTTTATAAAAATATTTTGATTAACCTTTTTAAAGAAGCAGTTAGAGTTGCTGATCCGAGTGATATTATTGCAGATTATCTTCCAAAAGCTCCTCCTAAAGGTAGAACAGTGGTTATAGGTGCGGGAAAAGCTTCTGCTAAAATGGCAAAATCATTTGAGCATAATTGGATAAAAATGGCTTATGGCAATATTGAAGGTTTGGTAATAACCAGATACGGACATGGAGAAAAATGCCGATATATAGAAGTAGTTGAAGCTTCTCATCCTGTTCCAGATGAAAAAGGATTAAAAGCTACTGCTAAAATAATTAAACTAGTATCAAAACTAAATAGTGAAGATTTGCTGATCTTTCTGGTCTCAGGAGGAGGTTCAGCGCTTTTAACAGCTCCAAAGAAAGGAGTTTTGTTTAATGAGAAACAAGATATAACTAGTGCTCTTCTAGTTGCTGGAGCTTCAATTTCTGAAATAAACTGTGTAAGAAAACATTTGTCTATTGTTAAAGGTGGAAATCTAGCAGCAATAGCTTACCCAGCGAATATATTAACTTTGGCAATAAGTGATGTTCCTGGGGATGATCCCAGTATTATTGCTTCAGGTCCTACTTTCCCAGATGATACATATTCTTATGAAGCTAAAGAAATTATAAAAAAATATAATATAAAATGCAGTAACAGAGTTATTGATATACTGGGCTCTAGTATAGCAGAAAACCCTAAAAGCGGAGATGAAGTTTTTTCTAAAGCAACATACAAATTAATTGCATGTCCACAGCGTTCATTGGTAAGTGCTGCCAAACTTGCAAAACTTAATAATTATAAACCTTTAATTTTGAGTGATAGTATTGAAGGTGAAGCAAATGATGTAGGGATTGTTCATGCGGCTATTGCTAAACAAGTATTAAATTATGGACAACCGGGAAAACCTCCTTTGTGTATTTTATCAGGAGGAGAGACTACTGTAAAAATTAACAATTTTAAAGGGAGAGGAGGTAGAAACAGTCAGTTTTTACTTTCTTTATGTATATCTTTGAATTCAGAAAAAAATATTTATGCAATAGCTTGTGATACAGACGGAATTGATGGATTAGAATCAAATGCAGGATCTTTAATTTACCCTAATACCTTAGAGCGAGGCATCAAATTAGGGATGGATGCTAAAGATTATTTAAACAGAAATGATTCTTACAGTTATTTTTCTAAGCTGAACGATTTAGTTATTACTGGTCCTACAAAAACTAATGTAAATGACTTTAGAGCTTTAATAATATCTAATTAAAATTTGAAAGTTTTAAGCTTGTTTTGCCTTTAGTCTGGGGTTTTTTTTATTTATTACAAACACCCGACCGCGCCTTTTGACAATTTTACAGTCTTTATCACGTTTCTTAGCACTCTTTAATGATTTAAGTACTTTCATAGCTTCCTCAATGCAAAAACACACTCGGTGACTTAAACTGAATATTAATAAAAGTCAACGCTTATGAGAATATAAGTTTAATTATTTTTATTAAGAAGGCTTTTTGCTATTAATATAAATACCGCAGCTGCAAGTAAAGCTGTAAGACCTTCTCCACCTATAGATGCAGTTAAATTAATAAAATTTTCTGCTACCGATGCAGGAAACCATCCTGATTCTTCACCTAAAATAAGAAAAAGAACCAACCCTGCCACTGCAATTGCTAGGCCTAGCTCAGCTATTCTCCATATAAATTTGTTCAGTCCAATCAGATATTTAGTAATATCTTTTATCTTACTTTCCATCTAATTCATTTCCATATATTACGCTCTGCTTTCTAATTTACTCGAAAACAGAGCGCATAGAATTAAATTGTTATTTAAACATATAGAACAATACGTTTAAATATTTTAAACAATTTTTACTTTTTTCCAAATAGCCAGATAATTATTCCGACCGCTATAAGTCCAGCCAGTCCATTACCTCCAAGGCTACTAACAAGACCGGTTATATTCCTTACAACGCCTCCGAAAAAAAGCATATTATTGCCAACTAGAAGTTCTAATGCGATAGCAAGCGCTAGCAACATCAGAGCTAGTTCTGTTAAGGATGCAACCCACCCTTTGACTGTATTTAACATAGACATGTATACTCCCCATGTTTGTTAAGTATTAAGTTTAACTTTGAAGTGTTTTTATAGAAATGTCAATATATGGTATTTACTTAATAAAAATTTACATCATATAGTATGTTTTTTTTAGTTTATTTTTAATATAAACTCTTGATATTATTTATATTTATAGTCTTTTTTTTAAAATGGAAAAAGTTAAGATGAAAAAAATAATTAATAAAAATATAGCAATCAAAAAATTGCATCACAATGCTTATCGTTGTCGTGATTCTGAGGTAACAAGAAAATTTTATGAAGATTTTTTGGGTTTGCCTTTGGTCGATGCATTTGAAATACCTGTAACTAATACTGGAAGAGAATCTAAAGTACTTCATACTTTTTATGCAATGAAAGATAATTCTTATCTTGCATTTTTTGAAGTTCCTGACGTGGATTTTGAGTTTAAAGATCAACATGATTTTGACTTACATATCGCTCTAGAAGTTGAAAAAAAAGATATGTTGAAATTTTATTCTAAGGGAATTAATAAAGGTATTGAAACTCGTGGTGTATCAGATCATGGGTTTATTGAATCAATCTATTTGAGAGATCCTAATGGCTATGTAATAGAACTTACTTCAATAAAGGATCCAGCCAAAGCGACAGTATCTAATCCCCATGACGTTTTGAAAGAATGGATAAAAAAAAAGTAACTAAGTAAGAGCTCTATTACTCATCTGTCGTGATTTTTTGTTGTTCAAGAAATTCTTCTACTTTCTCTTGAGCTTTTCTTATTTGTTCTGCAGACATTTGTAGGATGATAGAATTATCTCTTTGTTCCTTAGCAGCTTTATTTCCTTTTTTAGCAGCAAGGGTTAACCATTTGTAGGACTCAATAAAATTTTTTTCGACACCATGGCCTAGTGCAAACAATACACCTAAACTTGCTTGAGCTTTTATGCTTCCTCTATTTGCAGCCTTTAACCACCAATTTCTAGCTGCAGAAGAATCTTGAGGAACTCCAAGTCCAGCGAAAAGTTGCGCGCCCAGTAGTTCCTGTGCCTCAAGATGATCTGATTCTGCAGCAATTCTAAACCAGTACACGGCAGTAGGATAGTCTGGAGGATTGTTGCTTTCTAAAGCTATCTTTCCTAGTAAAAACTGAGAACTGACATCTCCAGAATTTGCGGCTCCAGTAAGCTCTCTTATTTTTTTATTGATATCTGTTATTTCTAAATTATTTTCTTCAGCCATAACATTCAACGAATCACTGGACTTCAGTAATACAAGAACTATAGATATCAACCAAATTAATATATAGTTACATTTCTTGAGACTAGTTAAATTGCTAATTTTAAAGTTTTTTTTCAATTTTAACATTAACTATTGCCAACATTTTTTGTAAATATTCATTTTTTCTATAGTAATTATAGGAAAATGGGTTAAACTGTACTTTATGAATAATGAGAAATTTTCTCATTGTCAATTTATATAAATTAACAATAAGGGAGGAGTTAATATGACTCTTGTAAAAAAAATCCTTTCTTCGTTATCATTGGGAATGATTGCTTTAGTGTTTACATTTCAAGTGAATGCGAACGATGATTGGACTTGGTATCATGGAAATGACAGTGCTACTAGATATTCCACGTTATCAGATATAAATAAAGGCAACATAGGAGATTTAAATGTTGCTTGGATTCACCAACCTGGTGCTATAGAACAAGGTTATGAAGCAACTCCTGTTGTTATTGGCGGTGTGATGTATACCGCTGGTTCATACAACAGAGTGTTCGCTTTAGATGCAGCTACAGGAAAAGAAATCTGGCATTTTTTC
>PTKJ01000015.1 GCA_002937675.1 Alphaproteobacteria bacterium MarineAlpha9_Bin1
CCCCAATTTTTTATTATGCTATTTATTACTACTTGATAATTAAGTTTTGGGGAGGAAACAAATGATCAAGCTTAATGTTAATGGTGAAGCTAGATCTTTTGATGGTGATCCTAAAATGCCACTACTTTGGTATGTTAGGGATATTCTTCAGCTGACAGGGACTAAGTACGGATGCGGAGCTGCACAGTGCGGTTGTTGTACGGTACTTGTTGGTGGAGAAGCAGTCTTTGGATGTCAGACTCCGGTTTCGGATGCTGAAGGAAAAGACGTTACCACTATTGAAGGACTAGACCCAGATGGGAATCACCCAGTTCAGCGCGCTTGGCGTGCTCATAACGTTCCACAATGTGGCTATTGTCAATCAGGAAATATCTTGCTTGCAACCTCATTGTTAAGTAATAATCCTAATCCGACTGATAATGAGATTAAGGATGGTATGTCACGCAACTTATGTCGTTGCGGTACATACCAGAAAATGTTTGCCGCAGTAAAAACTGCAGCGAAGGAGGTTTAAAATGTTGATAAACCTAAGTAGAAGAGATGTGTTGAAAGGATCAGCGGCGGCAGGAGGTTTCATTCTTGGCGCGCAAATAGGAGCTGAAGGTCTATTAAGTTCAGTCTCTGAAGCAGCTGGCTCTCTTAGTAATCTTTATGTGATTGTCAATACTGACGGTTCAGTCGTTATAACATGTGCAAGATCAGAAATGGGACAAGGAGTAAGAACTTCTTTACCTATGATAGTTGCTGATGAGTTAGAAGCTGATTGGGATCGTTGTTCAGTTGTTCAAGCTGATGCCGAACAAAAATGGCCTGACGCAGGACAAGAACTAGATACTGATGGTTCTAGGTCAGTTCGCCGTGATCTTAAGAGACTTAGAACAGCTGGTGCTGCTGCTCGTATGATGTTGGAGCAAGCGGCTGCTCAAAAATGGGGTGTACCTGCTTCTGAGATTAGTTCTCAGAATCATACGGTAACACATACAGCTAGCGGACGCTCAGCAGATTATGGGGAGTTGGCTGGAATTGCAGCAGGAATTACTGCTCCTAAAGATGAGGAAGTGAGGCTAAAGAATCGTGCAGAATGGAAGTACATCGGAAACGAAAGTGCTTATACTCCAGATCGTTATGTTGATTTAGCTGACATGACTACTGGTAAAGGTATTTATGGTGCTGATGTTATACTTCCTGGCATGAAAACTGCGGTTATTGCTCGCTCACCTGTGTATCGTGGAACCCCTGGTTCTGTAGATGATAGCGCTGCTAAAAAAATCAGTGGTGTAAGAGGAACAGTTGAAATTCCTACACCAGAATTACCTATTGCCGTGAAACCACTTGGTGGCATCGCTGTTATTGCTGATAATACACATGCTGCCATTGAGGGTCGCAAAGCTCTTAAAATTAAATGGAATAAAGGTGGTAATGAAGGGCATAATTCGTCATCTTACGAAGGAGCGCTTCGAACTGCAGCGCGTAATCCTGGAACTGTACTCCGTAACCGCGGAAATGTAGATGCTTATTTTAATCGTTCAGGAAGAATATTTGAACGTGAGTATTACGTTCCTTATTTTATTCACACACCGATGGAACCGCCTGCCGCAGTCGCAGATTTCAAGAATGGCAAATGTGAAATTTGGGCTTGCACGCAGCATCCTCTGTGGATAAGAGATACTGCCGCAGAAGTTTTGGGTATTGATAAGGAGAACATTCAAGTACATGTTACCCTTCTCGGTGCCGGCTTTGGAAGAAAATCTAAAGCCGATTTTGCAGTAGAAGCTGCTTATCTGTCTAAAGAAACTGGTCATCCTGTCCGTGTAATTTGGACACGTGAAGATGAGATTCAGAATGGCTACTATCATGCCGCTAGTGCTCAGCATATTAAGGCAGGAGTAATTAATGATAAAGTAGTGGCCTGGAGACAAGGTGTAGCATTTCCTTCAATTTTAGGATTATGGGTTCCAGACCAAAAGATAGGTTTCAATATTGAGCATGGCCTTGGCTATGTTGATATGCCGTACAATGCCATTCCAAATATCAGGATGGAAAATGGAGATGCTGATATCCACACAAGAGTAGGCTGGTACCGATCTGTAAACAATATTCAGCACGCTTTTGCTATGAACAGCTTTGTTCATGAATTAGCACATACTCTTGGTAAAGATCCCGTTCAATTCCAGTTAGATCTAATTGGTCCGCCTGCAATAATTGATTTAAGTGCAGAAGGTGTTAGTGACTACTGGAACTATGGAGATCCGATAGATGTGTATCCTGTTGATACTGGTCGTTTGGGTAACGTATTACGTAAAGCGGCTGCAATATCAGGTTGGGGTAAGAGACAATTTCCTAAAGGTCATGGATTAGGATTAGCTGTACATCGATCCTTCTTAAGTTACATTGCTACTGCAGTGCATGTAGCTGTAGCTGAAGATGGTACGTATACCATTCCTAGAATTGATACAGTTCTAGATTGTGGTATGGCTGCCAACCCTGAGCGTGTTAGAGCTCAATGTGAAGGTGCTAATGTTTATGGTAACACTATAGCTCGTCATGGGCTTATTTCCTTTACGAACGGTAGTGTAGATCAAAGCAATTTCCATGATTATCCAATATCTAGGATGAATGATTCTCCTTTGAATGTTCATTTACATTTAGAGGAAACTAGTGATGTGCCAAGTGGAGCGGGTGAACCGATGGTACCGCCTTTTGCACCAGCATTAGCTAACGCTATATTTAATGCAACTGGGACGCGTATTAGGAATTTACCTATAACACCAGCAGATGTGTTGAAAGGCTAACTTTTCTTTCATTTCTTAAATTGAGCGGGATAAATAATTTGTCCCGCTCTTTTTATTTATGTAAATAATTTCTAGATATGTATAATTTTATGAGAATTTTGATTTTGTGTTTGTTATTTTGTCTTAAGTTTTCTGGTCTATTAGCTAGAGACTTGAATAGTATAAATATGTCTAATGTAACATATTTTTCAATTTGTGCATGTGACTGTCTTCATAATTATCAATTTAAATATAATACAAAAAAACTTACTAGAGATATTTGTGTAGGAATTTCAGGTTCAGGAGAAACTCTAAATATTATAGGGGAACCTTCTTATAATGGTGATGACAAACTTGCTATTAGTTTTAAGTATCCAGTTAAAGAGATCCTATGCAATTTAAGTAATTGAAATGTAGATCTTAATCTCATTTTTTTTCAGCAATAATGGACATATTACCAAGATTTTTAGAACTGACGGATAATTTTTCCCCTTCCTCTAACCAAATAGTATGAGAGAGACATCCGAGTAATAAATAATCATTCTTTTTAAGTTTAACACGCCTTTTTATTAGTCTATTAAAAAGCCATGAAGCTATATAGATAGGGCTATGTCCAAGGTAATCTGCATATCTATCGTCTATTTCTTTATCATTAAGTACGGTTGTAATTTTTTCTTCCATAAAGTTTATATTTTTCCACGATTCAATTGGTTCACCAACAATACATTCTACATTGTCTGCAAAGTTTGCAACGTGAAGTGCAAAATTATTCTTAATTTCAGGAAGACCCCGTGTATCAATTACCTCAATTGCAAGGGATATACTTTCTATGTATTCTTCAATACTGTCTGTATTCCATGAATCTTGATTCTGATCCACATCTTTCTTTATTTTACATGCAAGTTCTACTTCGAGGCCTGGTTTAACGAATTTTGATATATCTAAAATATTTATATCTTTATGATTACAGATAGAAAATAAAGGAGCTTCGACGGATTGTTTTGCACCAACAGCTGTCTGCATGATTGATGATACAACTCCAGCTTTCCAACCTCTAATTGTTTTTCTTTCGTTAAGATATTTAATAATTAGTTTGTCTTGTATTCTGTATGATTCCACTATGCTATCTGGTGTTGTATCTGGTTTGAAACCATTGATTGAAGTAGTTGTTTTTCTACCTTTATAGAGCATTTCAGCACATAAATGCACTCTTATTTCCTCTCTCATACCCATTATTTTAAATCCCTCCCTAAATAAGAATTTTTTATAATAGTTTCAATTTTATATTAATATTTTGCTATTATATAGTAAAAGTTATTAATGTTGTTGTACGGAGAACTAATGAAAACTCTTCGAAGAATACTATTAGATGGAAATCCAAAAACTTTAACAGGTGAAGATAGTAATTATTTTGATGATGAAGGAAAAAAAATATCTTTATCAAATTGTGAACATCTGCCTCCTGTTATTCCTAGAGTAATAGTTTGTGTTCATTTAAATTATAAGAGTAGATTAGAGGAATTGGGCAGGTCTCAACCTGTTGCTCCCACTTATTTTTTGAAACCTATATCATGTATTAATAGCCATATGAATGAAGTGATTAGGCCAGCAGGTTGTAAGTTTCTAAATTATGAGGGTGAAATTGCGCTAGTGGTGGGTAAAAAGGCAAAAAATATAGAAATAGAAGAAGCTCATAAATATATTTTAGGATATACAATTGCTAATGATTTTGGTTTACATGACTTTAGAGACACGGACGAAAATAGTATGGTGAGAGTTAAAGGAACCGATACTTTAGGAGCCGTAGGTCCTGAATTAGTAGTAGGTTGGGACTATAGGGATAAGGTAATAAAAACATATGTTAATGATGAATTAGTTCAAGAATCTAACACTAATGACATGATATGGAATCCAGAATATTTACTTTCTGATCTATCAAGGTCTATTACTTTTGAAAAAGGAGATCTCATACTCACCGGTACTCCATCTAATTCAAGACCTGTTGAACCTGGTTCGACAGTAAGAGTGGAGGTTGAAGGTTTAGGAGTATTACAGAATATAATTAAAGAGGGAAAAGATACTCTTTTAAAAGGGTATGGCGCAGAACCTAAAGATTCTGAGCATATTAGGTCAGTTTCTTTGGGATCAGATAATAAAAAAAATATTTAACAATATGTTGGAGACAGAGTTTGTCTGGAAATAAAATACGTACTAAGCAAGCTTATTTTTGGGAATCTTGGAATAATAAGGTTGCAAGAAAGAATATTGAGAAAAGTTATGTTCCTGATAACAGGAAAGAGGCATATAATATTCAGGAATGTTATGAAATAAAAAGCAAAGAAAAACTCTTTGGCTGGAAAATAGCAGCAACTAGTAAAGAAGGGCAGCTTCATATCGGAGTAAATTCACCTATAGCCGGAAGATTAATAAGAGAACGTTTGTTTGGTTCTAATCAGATTATTTCATTAAATAATAATAGAATGAAGCTAGTTGAAGCGGAATTTGCATTTAAATTACTGAACGATTTTTACCCCAAAGAATCTGACTATAAGGAACAAGAAATATTAGAAAATGTAGAATGTGCTTATCCTGCTATAGAAATACCAGATTCTAGAATTTTAAATTATGATAAGGTTGGAGAAAACCTTCTGATTGCTGATAATGCATGTGCTGGTGAATATGTTATAGGAGAAAAGTCTGTAAAATCTTTTAAGCATATAGATTTTAAGAGTTTTGAGGTCAATTGTTACAAAAATAATAGATTATTTTCTAGGGGATTGGGAAGTAATATTTTGGGTAGCCCTATAATTGCTTTAACATGGTTAATTAACGAATTAAATTTTTATAAAATTAAACTATTAGGAGGTCAGGTCATACTTACGGGAACTTGTATTAAACCATTTTCAGTAGAACCTGGTGATGAAGTTTTAATGGACTTTCATGAGTTAGGAAAGGTCAATTGCTCTTTTATTTAGTAGCTTACAATTCATTGATCCAATCTTTAATGCTTTTTTCTAAAGTATATTTTAAAGAATATTTAATATCTTTTTGAAATGAATTGGCTTGCATTTTAGGGTATGTAGTCCCTGAACCTATATTATTTATTTTTACATTAGAGGTATTTGTGTGTTTGTTAAAATGATTAGCTATTTGATCAGCGTAGGTTCTATATGAAGGAGCGTTATAAATATTTTTAAGAATAAGTTTTGAATTAATCAATTTAATAAATATCTCAGGCACATCTTTGACATAAATGATGTCGAGGGGTGTATCAGGCATATCTACTATGATATCTCGTTTTTCCTTAGTTGCATTTGCCATATCTGATACACCTGAAGCAACACCACGATAGTTTAATCCAGGTCCAATAACAATTGGTAACCTCAACCCTGTTATATTCATTTTATATTCTCTTATAAAAAAATTGGAAACTTCCTCAGCCAAAACTTTGGTTAAACCATAATGTGTGATAGGTGATAGGGTTGATTTTTCATTAACTTTTTTATTGGAATAAATTGATTCTTCTCCGTAAACAACGGTTGAACTTGACCAAAAGAATTTTGTATTATTAAAATTTTTCATTTTATCTAAGAGGTTTGCAAAACCACTAACATTTACTTCTAATGCTTTTCTGAAATCTTCGTTTGCTGCTTTCAATAAACCGTTACCATCTCCACCCCATGCTGCCAGGCAAATTACGGCATTCCAATTCTCTGATTTTAAAGCATTACTTAATAATTCATTATCGTTGATACTATAGTTAAATATGTGATTCACAGAAAAACTTTTTAAAGCGCTTTTTTTTAAATTAGGATCAATTACAGAAGTTTCCCAGCCATTGATGGAAAATGACTTTAAAAGCCATTTTCCTATAAAGCCTCCGCCTCCTACAATCAAAATCTTTTTTTTTGCCATTTTTTATAAATTTATATATGAAACTTACTTTTACAATTATCTAATACAACCTGTTAAATATCAAATTAATATAATATGTTATTATAATTAAACTTATTACACAAAAAACTGATAATGAAATCTACAAATTGTTAATTTAGGAGAATATAATGCTTTGGATGGCTTGTACAAACATTTGATTATTTCAAATATTAGTTATGTTGATTGTTATTTAGAATTAGCTAGTTTTAAAATAAACATGTGATTTCTGTACCACAGTATAAAATATATTTATGGAGAGAGGATAATGAACGAAATTTCAAGACGCAAAATATTAAAATCTGCGGCAATAGGTACTGGTGCGTTAACAATTTCAGCTCCTGCTATTGCACAAAACAAGTATAATTGGAAGATGGTTACCACTTGGCCAAAAAATTTTCCAGGTTTGGGAACAAGTGCAAATCGTTTAGCTAAAAGAATAGGTGAAGCTAGTGATGGCAAATTAAACATTAAAGTTTATGGTGCTGGAGAAATAGTACCTGCTTATGAGGTTTTTGATGCTGTAAGAAACGGGGTAGCCGAGATGGGCCATGATTCTCCCTATTATTGGTTAGCTAAACATCCTGCTACTTCATTTTTTTCTACAGTTCCTGCAGGCTTAAGTGCTGTAGAGCAAACTACCTGGCTTTTATATGGAGGAGGACAAGAATTGTGGGATGAGCTTTACAGTAATTTTGGTTTAAAGAGTTTTCCTGCTGCAAATGCGGGACTGCAAATGCTTGGTTGGTACAGTAAAGAAATTAATTCTATCAAAGATCTAAAAGGCATGAAAATAAGAATGTCTGGTATGCATGCGGAAGTGCTTAATCGTTTGGGTGCGACAACTGTTAATTTGCCTGGAGGTGAAGTCATGACCTCTTTGCAGTCAGGTGTTATAGATGGTGTAGAATGGGGAGGACCCTGGATGGATTTAGCATTCGGTTTTCATAAAATTGTTAAATATTGTTATGGACCTGGTTTACATGAGCCTGGTGCAAATTTTTCTCTTACTATAAATAAGCAAGCCTATGATGGATTAGCTAAAAATTTAAAACAGATTATACGTTCCGCCTCATTGGCAGAGTTAACAGCTAGTTTTTCTGAGTTTAATTACAGAAATGCATTGGCTTATAAAACATTAATAGAGAAACACAATGTTAAGATGCGACGTTTACCTGATGATGTCATTGATAATTGGTTCCTCATTAGTAGAAAAGTAATTTCTGAAGTAGCAGATCACGACTCAATTTCTAAGAGAATATATCAGAGTTGGAAAAATTTTAGAGATCACGCTATTGCCATAGCACCATACAATGACCTTGGATTTTTAGAAGCCAGACATAAAAGACAATTATAGATTTTTTTTTTTTATATTTTAATATAGGATATAATTAAATTTACGGGGGTTTTATGGAATTAAAAGATATACGTTCTAATGGTAAACTAATAAAATTTAGGACGTCGTATAGAGAGCAAATAGATGGGTGGTATAATGGCTTTCTTCATGTTTTTATAATTTATTCTATTGGTGCTCTTTTGATGTTTTATTATATCTCCCATTTAAGAAATATTTCCATTTGGGAATTTATTGTTGTTCCTATCACTTTTGTTTTATGTAATATCTTTGAATGGGCAATACATAAGTACGTAATGCATAAACCTCGAAACTTTCCTGGTGCAAGGGCTATTTATTCCAGGCATACCCAGCAACACCATCAGTTTTTTGATCATAAGGAAATGAGATTTGCTGGTCCGCATGATTGGCGAGTAACTTTCTTTCCCCCTTATGCATTAATAATATTTACCTTCATGTCAATACCAGGATTAATAATACTAGCACTGATTTTCTCTAATAATGTGGGTTGGTTATTTATATGTACGACTACATCTATGTATTTAATTTATGAATTTATGCATTTTTGTTGTCATGTAGGAGATAACGTATTTCTTCGTAATATGCCTTTTGTAAACACCTTAAGAAGGCATCATGCAGCACATCATAATTTAGGAGTAATGACCAAGTGGAATATGAATTTAACCTTTCCTATAGCTGATTGGCTTTTTAATACATCTGATTTAAAAAGAGGGTTATTAGGTCATCTTTTCAATGGATATAGTGAAAAATATATAAAAAATAATACAGACTAATGCCTACAAAAAATAAAATTATACTTACTTTTTTGGTCATTTTAACTGCAGTTTTGATAACATTTTTTGAATATGTTGAATCTAATATTTCACATATGTGGCTAATAATAATGGTTGCATTTTTAATGATTATAGGTCTGTGGGTATTTCCGGAAGCAAAAGGAAAAATGACTCATGAGAAATAAATATGTCAACTAAGCTGATTAGTTCCGAAGAAGTAGGACAGGGTATTATTTCAGTCACAATCAACAATGATAAAAAAAAGAATGCTTTGTCAGAAGAAATAAAAATAGGAATGGTTGATATTGCAGAAAATATTTCAGAGAATTCTGAAATATCTGTCGTTATTTTATCTGGTGCGAAAGGAAACTTTTCGGCTGGGAATGATGTAACTGAAAGTAGTTCTTTTTCAAAGGGGAAGAGTCTTATTGAGGCGAGAAGACACAATAGGTTGGGGTTAAAAATGTGTAATGCTTGGACCAATATATCCCCAATCACTATTGCTTCGATAGAAGGAGTTTGTATAGGCGGCGGATTATCTCTTGCTCTTTCTTGTGATTTTAGAATCTGTTCCCATGATGCATTACTCTGGGCACCAGAGGTTGAACTAGGCATAACGTATTCTTGGGGAAGCATACCTAAATTGGTCGCTATGGTTGGACCTTCAAGAGCTAAGCTTATTTCGTTAGCATGTAAAAAATTAGATTCTAAAACATTTTTCGATTGGGGTTTATGTGAAGGTGTAGAAGAAGATCCTTTTGATGCTGCTTTAAAGATGGCGAAAGATTTGTCTAAAAAGCCTAAAGTTCCTCAACAAATGGTTAAAGAATCAATAAATAGACAATATAAGATTTTTAATGATTTTGGTTTATATGAACAGGATCAAGTATTATTAAATTTAAGTAGTCAAGAGACTCAAAATTTAATAAGCAAGGTGAAAAATAGGCTAAATACTAAATCTAAAAAATAATAAACTTTATGCTCTGTAAAAGTATATTTGATTAGCTTAACATAATAATGTATAGTCTCTTTTGCGGTATTTAGAGGTTTATCTGGAGCCAGTCCGCACCCGCCGTTTGCGCGGTTTTGATTACTAGCAGTTTATTGCTGAATAAGGAGTTTTAGTTCCAGTTAATGTAAGATTTTACAATTCAGATCTCCGAAAATTTTAATATAAGGAAAAAAATATGCCTGTAGGTGTTGTTAAGTGGTTTAATCCTAAAAAGGGTTATGGTTTTATCAGTCCAGAAGATGGTTCCAAAGATGCATTCGTTCATATTACGGCTGTACAAGGTGCTGGTCTTGATACTCTTAATGAGGGAGATAAAGTCGAATACGAGTTGGTAGAAGGACAAAATGGTAAAACTTCTGCTGATAATTTAAAAGTTGTATAGTTAATCTATACTTTTTTCAAATCCCAGGATATGAAGATCTTCCTGGGATTTGTAATTTATTTTTGTTTTGTCTTAAGTGTAGTAAGCGCTGCTGCTATAATAAGTGTGCTACCAATAATTATATTAGTAGTTATTTTTTCATTATATAAATACCAACCCAGTGCAGTAATAACAGGCAATCTTATATAATCGAAAGGTAAGACTAATGTTGCGTCTCCTAATTTTAATGCATTTGAAAGACATAAATGAGCTAGAAGTGAAGCAACAGAAAATATAACTATGATTGGTAAATCATTCATATGAGGCACACTAAGTCCCCCATATATAGTGGCGCCAAGCAGGGACAAAGGGAGTTGCAATATAGACATCCAAAATAAAATGGAAATGATTTTGTCTGTTTTAGTAAGAGTCTTTGTAAAGTTGTGTGCTACGGCATAAGAAACAGAGGCCAATAAAACGATAATTGCATTTTCATTTATTGCACTTTGGTTTGGACTTAATATAATCCAAGTTCCGATAAAACCCATAATTAAAAAAATCGTTTTTTGAAAATTTATACTCTCCTTCAAAAATATTATGGCAATAAATGAGGCCCATATTGGCATAGTAAATTCTATCGAAAAGACTGTACTTAATGGTAATACTGTTAAACCCCATGTCCATCCTGATTGACCTAAAAAGTGAAAAAAATTTCTATACAAATTATATTTTAACTGCTTAGTACTAAAACTTATATTTTTTCTACTAAAATAAATAATTACAAGAATCAGAATACAAAAAGTATTTCTAAGAAATTGTATATCGAACGCAGAATGATTATTTGAAAGTTCCCTTATACATATCGCCATAGAACAAAAACAAATAATTGTTCCTATCATCCAGAATAAGGCTATAAATTCTTTTCTCATATAATCCATACAAAACAAAAAATGTTAAAATTCAGTAACATAAAATAACTAGCAAACTTTTGATAAAATTAGTAGAGTGCATATCTGTTTTATTAATAAATGTAAAAAATGATTTTAGGTAATCTATGCATCATACATTTGATAAAAAACGACATACAATTAATTTATTTACCTATCTAGCATTTATAGTAATGATATGCTCTGTGGGACTTATTTTGTCAGGAGTTGTAGGTTATAGATATGGTATTACTGATTTAAAAACTTCTTTGTTAGTTTTAACGAAGTATGGAGTCTATGGGTCTATATTGGCAATAATTTTTTCCTTTATGGCCTTCGGTTCTGTATTGCGAAAAGATGTTAATATTATTAGCCTATTTTTAATATTTTTTACTGGTATCATCAGTGTTATTTTAGTATTTAATTTTTATAATTATAATATGAGTCTTAAATCTAATCCATTTATAAATGATATTTCTACCGATTATACTAATAATCTAGAATTCAATTATCATGAGAAAGCCAATGATTCTTACGAAAAAAATAAAGGATCAATTCAGTCTCTTCAAAGTTTTGGAGGATTTAAGCAACCATATATTTATATTACTCCCTTATTATTAGAAAAAAATAAAGATTTAGTCTATGAAAAATCTCTAGAAGTTATAAATTCCATGGATTTAAAAATAGTTTTTGTCGATAATAAAAAAGGGATTATAGAAGCTACAGATACAAGTTTTTGGTACGGATTCGTGGATGATTTTATTGTTAGAGTTGAAACACTCACTTCTGGAGTGACTAAAATAGATGTAAGATCTGCTTCAAGGAAAGGAAAAAGTGATTTTGGAGTAAATGCTCAGCGTATAAAGACCTTTATGGCTTTACTTAAAGATAGCTTGGGATAAGGATATCTTACTACATAAATTTAATTACAATTAGTACAAATGTATTCAATGACCTCATCTTCATCAGCCTTAAATTTTAATCCTGTCCAACGTGAATTATTGTCATAATTAATATAGTATTTAATATCACCATCAACATACCATGTCTCATCATCAATTTGAGTTACTGTGACATTTACTAATTCCCCATTTAGAGTATTAATGAGAGTTGAAGCCTTTAGCTCATTAGGATGCCAGTGTTCTGTGGGTAAAATTGAATCATCTTCAAAAACTAATTCCTCTTCTTTTCCCTTTATAACCATTTTACCACCACTATCCTTAAATACTTCTATGGTGTACTCATCTCCATCATCATTTAAAGAAATCTTTAAGTTAATTAATTTTCCTTTATTCCAGGTCGATATAGAGTGATATTCCATAATGTAGTCAAATATTAACAAATATGGAGCCTTAATGTAGGCTTTTGTCTCAGCAATAACTAAATTATCAGATTTTTTAAAAGTTACTTTGTGCCATCCAACCTCTTTGTTATTTCTATAGATTAAGAAGTCTATACTCATATTAGGATATAAACATATTGGAAATTCTACTGATTTCAAGCAGTTCTCATTTGATGAGGCTATATATGTATTAGAAATACAAATTAAAATTAACAAAAATAAAAATAAAACAATTTTTTTCATAGATTTCTTACCAAATTGTTTGCCATATATATCATAAATTATACACTAATATAGATTACCACACAGGGTCTCTATTTATCATGGTTTTGCTTTCAACGGAATTAATTTTTTATGTTTAAGTTTTATATTTTTTTATTGAGACCTCATCACTGGATTAAAAATTTTATTATTTTTGCTCCTCCTATTTTTGTTCCAACTTACGTATCGGTTGATAGGTGGTTAGATACTATATATATATTTTTGGGCTTTTGCATATGTACTAGTGCTATTTATGTATTTAATGATCTATTAGATGTGGATAGAGATAAATTAGATTCGAGAACTTCTTCTAGGCCAATGGCAAAAGGTATAATTTCTAAAAGAAACGGAATGATAATTTCCATTATTTTACTAGTATTGAGTATCGTATTCACTACGATATTTGTGCCCAAAACTCTTGTTTTCATTTTATTCTATACAATAATAAACATTTTCTACTCAATTAAATTAAAATTTATTGTTGGACTTGATGTAACAGTTATTACTTTGGGTTTTATCTCAAGAATTATGGCAGGTGGCATAGCAGCATCGATAGAACAAAGTTATTGGACTTTAACAATTTTAGGTTTTGCTTCTCTTTCTTTAGCTCTAGGAAAAAGATTAGGACAACTTCAAGTTAGAGGAGGGGAATTATCTGCAAAATGGGATCGCAATATATTATTGATCTTGTCAATATTGTCGATTGCAATTACTGTTTTCTGTTATATTATTTTTTCTTTTGATACTGATGTTATATCTAGGCATGGAAACAACTATATTTGGACTACCATTCCATCTATAGTTTTTATTTTTGCAAGGTATTTTCAACTTTGCCTCGCAGGAAGATATTCAGGGGATCCCACATTAGTCTTGTTAAAAGATCCCATAATACAAATTTTTGTAATTATCTGGATGGTAAGTATTTCATATATATTTGTTATATAGGAATTAATGATATTTTTTGTTGATTATGGCAGCTGCTTTTTCTGCTATCATCATAGTAGGAGCATTTGTATTGCCTCTAGTTATAAGTGGCATAATGGAAGCATCTGCAACTCTTAAATTTTCAATTCCATGAACTTGAAGTTTTTCATTAACCACACTATTGCTATCATTTCCCATTTTACATGTTCCAACTGGATGAAACATTGTGGAAGATATATTTCCAGCAGCTAATGCCAAATCTTCATCACTGACTATGTCACTCCCAGGTTGGTATTCTTGTGGATTAAATTGTGAGAGTGCAGGTTGAGACATAATGTTTCTAGTCACGCGAATAGAATTTGCAGCAACTATTCTATCGTTCGGAGTTGATAGATAGTTAGGTTGTATTTCTGGTGGCACTGACATATTAGGACTTTTAATTTTAATATGTCCTCTAGATTCTGGCGCTAGGTTACATACACTGGCTGTTATTGCAGGAAAAGGATGCAATGGTTCACCAAATTTATCAAAGCTAAGTGGTTGTACATGATATTGAATGTTCGCTCTAGATTGATCTGGATCACTTTTTGTAAAAACTCCCAATTGGCTGGGTGCCATAGTCATAGGTCCTCTCTTAAAAAAAGTGTAATTAAAGGCAATTTTCATTTTTTCTAGAAAATTATTATATTTTTCATTTAACGTGACAGTGTTCTCCACTTTAAAAATTGTTCTTATTTGTAGGTGGTCTTGTAGATTTTTTCCCACTGCCTGATTTTCATTAATTGGTTCAATTTCTAGTGAATTAAGTAAATTGCCTGGACCTATTCCAGATACTTGAAGCAATTGGGGAGAATGAACAGTGCCTGCTGTAAGTATTACTTCTTTATTAGCAAAAATATTAAAATATTTTTTATTTTTAAAAACTGATACAGCAATTACTTTTTTATTTTTGAACAAAATTTTCTTTGCATGTGTTTCTGAAATAATAGTAAGGTTCTTTCTATCCTTTATAGGGTTAAGAAAACCTTTGACTGCATTCCATCTAACACCTTTCTTTTGATTTACTTCAAAATATGAACTTCCTTCGTTATCTCCTTTATTAAAGTCATCAATTTTTTGAATACCATATTGTTTGCATGACTCTTGAAAGGATTCTAATATGTCCCATGTAAGTCTTTGTTTTTCGACTCTTAATTCTCCTTTATTACCATGCATTTCATCGTTTTTATTCCAATAATTCTCAAATTTTTTAAAAAGAGGAAGAACTTCTTCCCATCCCCATCCTTTATTGCCCATTTGACGCCATGTGTCGTAATCTAGTGCTTGTCCTCTCATATATATCATTCCATTAATAGAGGAACACCCACCCATCAATTTTCCTCTAGGATATGAAATAGAACGATTATTTAAGCCAGGTACCTTTTCAGTGTGTAGGCACCAATCAGTCCTTTTGTTCCCTAGGCAGTATAAGTATCCAATAGGTATATTTACCCAAAGATAATTGTCACTTTTTCCTGCTTCTATCAAAAGAACTCTGTTATTTTTATTTTCACTTAATCTATTTGCTAGTAAACAGCCAGCAGATCCAGCACCTATTATAATGTAATCATATTCACTTGATGAGCCCATTATGTAACCATCTTTATGAGAAACTAATTCTTAAGTTTATATGAAAAGTTGCTATTATAAATTTCATTTTAATATTATTATAATCTCAATATTTTAGTATATTCAATAAAATAGTATTGATTGTTAAGTTTGGGCGATTAACTCAGGGGTAGAGTGTCACGTTGACATCGTGGAAGTCATTGGTTCAAATCCAATATCGCCCACCAAAATAAGGGAGTTTTATCATACATGAGAGGTGTAAATGTATCATATTTTTTCTATGCCATGTTACTAATTTTTAGCATAAATATAGTTTATGCATTTGATGAAAACGATCTTAAAAAATTATTAATCTCTAGAGAATGTATTAATTGTGATTTAAGTAATGCTGATCTTAGTGGGGCTTACTTAGATCAAGCTCAACTCATGAATTCAAACTTGAGAGGTGCAACTCTTAAAAATGTAAAAATGGCTAATGCTAATTTGAGTAATGTCGTACTTTCAGGTGCTGATCTATCTAATGCAGATATGCCTTCGACACTACTTGATAATTCTAGAATAGATGATGCTATTTTAATAAATACAAATTTAACTTCGTCCGTGATAAATAATGCAAGTTTTAGAAACTCAAATTTGTCTTCTGCAATTTTACATGGTGCTCAAATGGAATTTTCAGTATTTGATAATGCAAAATTAATAAAAGCAGATATAAGAAGGGCAAATCTAACTAACACTTCATTTAAAAATGCTGATTTATCTGAAGCGAGATTGACTTTGTCACTATTTGAAAATAGTAATTTGGATGGTGCTATATTAGTAAAAGCAAAAATTCGTAATGTAAATTTTTCAAATTCTATTTTAGAAAATTCTGATTTATCCTTTTCCAGCCTCAGAAGATCAATATTTTTTAAAGCTAAATTAAAAGGATGTATAATGAAGAATGTAAATTTATTTAAAGCTAATTTTACGCAGGCTGATTTATCACATCTTACGGAGTTGGACCCAAGATTGTCTACAGCTATTCTGTGCAAAACAATAATGAAAGATAAAATAAGTAATAGAGATTGTAAGAATTAGTTAAACAGTAGAAATAATTTTATTTTTGATTAGTTTTTTAATTTTTTCATCTTTCATACCCATTTCTTGAAGTATTTCATAACTATTCTGACCTAAAAGAGGTGCTAATTTTTTTCCATTAGTTGATGACACAGAATATATAGCTGCTGGTCTTGGAGCTCTAACTTTTCCGAATATAGTACTCTCGTGTATTTCAATCATTTTGTTTTTTTTAACTTGTTCATTTTCTAATAGTTCTGTTCTACTTAAAATAGGGGCAGCAGGCACTTCGTTAATATGAAATTTTTTTAATATTGATCCAGCTTTATGCTTAAGAATTTCTAGAGCTATAATTTCTCTTCTTTCTGCTTTGTTCAGCATCCTTTGTCTAGCTGTGTCAAATCTTTTATCAGTTAGTAAATCTTTTCTTTTCATGGCAGTACAAATGCCTAACCATTCTTTGTCCGTCACCGCACCTGCTGTGATATATTTGTCATCTTTGGTTTTATAAACTAAGTCTAACCCAAATTGTCCTGCTGTAGGATCTGTCTCTTTTCCCACAAATGATAACGCAGCACTTCCTTCTGGCCATAGGTAAGCAATCATAACATCTAGCATGGCCAACTTAATATGTTGTCCTTTGCCATGTCTTTCCTTGTAAAATAATGCTGAACTAATGGCTTGTGCTGCAGCTAAGGCAGTAGTTTTATCAGGAATTACCGTTCTTATCATTTTTGGTACTTTTGTTTCTTTATCTCTTTGTATATCTGCCAATCCAGAAAGTGCCTGAATTACTGGATCATATACTCTTTGTTTAGAATAGGGACCCTCTTCTCCAAATCCACTAATTGATACATAGATTAATTGAGGTGATATTTTTCTTAATTCCTTTTCTCCTAATCCCATTCTTTTTGCTACTCCAGGTCTAAAATTTTGTACAAAAACATCGGCACTTTTAATAAGGTCTTTTAAGATTTTTATCCCTTGTTCATTCTTCAAATTTAAAGTGAGTGATCTTTTGCTTCTATTGCAACAAAGAAAAGAATTTGTCATACCGTTATTGTTTGTTCCGACTTTACGCATTAATTCCCCTTCAAGAGGTTCTATCTTAATTACATCAGCTCCCTGATCTCCTAAGTACATAGTTGCAGCTGGTCCTGATACCATAGCTGTTAGGTCTATAACTTTTATTCCCGACAAAGGTCCTTTATCAATCATATGTATTCTTCTTTTTATTATTTCGGAAGGTTTGCTTGCTCATAAGTCTTAATCATTGCATTAATATATTGTGGTCTTTGAATTGCTCTTTCATAATAAGATACAATATTTTTACTTTTAATTTCTATATTAAATAATATTGCAACTTGCAGACAGCTCATAAACATGATGTCTGCACAACTAGTACTATTACCCATCAACCAGTTTTCAATAGGAACATCTCTTTCACAGGCTTTTATCATTCTAGAAAAATGTTCTTTAGAAGTCTTAACAGCATTCGGAGCTTCCCCATATATATTTGAAAGTCCTTTATTTTCAACTTGTTCGTGTCTTCTTAAAATATAGATGCTTAATGCATCAAGTTCCATTGCACAAAAATAACACCATTCATCAACTTTAGCTTTTTCCTTTGGAGATGAGGGGATATAAAAATCTGAGGGCTTTTCAAAGTTATCAGCAACATAGTTCATTGCAGCCACACTTTCACTTATAAATATATCATTGTGCCTGAAAAGAGGAATTTTCCCTTTAGGATTCATTTTTAGATATTCTGGTGTTTGTGTTTCGCCTGTACGTGAGCCTATTTTGTAACTTTTATACTTCAAATTATATTCTTCTAGTATCCAATATATTCTAAATGGCCTGTAAGTCTTATAACCCCAAACTTCTATAGAATTGTTTTTCATTTCTTAGTTCTGTGTTTATTGCAATTTAGTCATTAAATAATAGTACTTGCTATAAAGCACTAATAATAACACCATAAATTTGGTTTCATACAGTTTATTAATAAAAATTATAAATAATCAATTTTATCATCAAAGTATAAATATTATGTATTATAAAAATTTAGGCATATTTATGATAATATTATTTGGCTTTGTTTTAAATGTCATAAGTATGCAAATAGTCGGTTCCTCATTCAGACATTTACAAGGTGCTCTGAATGTAGAAATAGATCAAATATCATATATGATGTCCGCTTATTTAATGGCAGAGGTTGTTATTATTCCATTTTCAGGGTGGTTATCACGCTTAATTTCAATAAGACTTCTATTTTTATGTGGATTAAGTGGTTTTTTATTAGCGAGTATAGGCTGTGCTTTTACCAATAATTTTTATTTAATGGTTGCATTTAGAGCGATGCAAGGTTTCACTGGTGGAGCCTTAATGCCCTTAATGTTTTCTTGTATATATTTATTGTTTGATAAAAAACAAATTCCAATTATTTTGGCTATTACTGCGACGATAGGGGTGTCTTCTATTGCTTTTGGGCCAGCTATAGGTGGATGGATGACCGAAATGTTAAGTTGGCGCTGGATGTTCCTTTATAATATACCTGTAGCTATAGTATTATTAATATTAGGATACTTTTTTCTAGATTTAAGAGATAGGGAACCAAAATTATTAAAACAAATTGATTTTTCAGGAATAATTCTTTTAGCTGCTAGCTTACTATTGTTGCTAATAACTTTAGAAGAAGGTGCAGAACTAGATTGGTTTGCATCCTATATAATAAGATTTTCATCAATTCTATGTATTATTACTTTCTTTTTATTTTTTTATAGAGAGCTTACTGCTGATAATCCTATTATTGACTTAAAAATATTTAATAATAGAAACTTTAGTATTGGTTGTATAAATGTGGTTGTTTTTGGAGTCTTGATATACGTTCCTATTTTTATGTTGCCAGTATTTTTAGGGGAAGTGAGGGGAATAGGACCTTGGGAAATTGGTGCAATGGTTTCTGTTATGGGTTTGGCATGGATGGCAACAGGTCCTTTTGTGAGTATTCTTCTTAATTTTTTGGGAGGTAGAGCTCTTATCTTAATAGGGTGTATTCTAATTTTTATCGGAACGAGGTGGATGGTTAATATTACTTCTGAATTTGGTTTTGACGAATTGTTTTGGCCTCAAGTTTTAAGAGGAGTGGGATCACAGTTGTTATGGGTAGGAAATCAATATATTGCTATGTATTTTGTGCCCAGAATAGGGATACAGAATGCTGCCTCTATGTTTAATTTAATACTTAGATTAGGGGGAGCCGTATCTATAGCTGTTACTAATATATTTTTGGAAAAAATGCAGATTATCTACTATGGTTATATATCAAATTCAATCAACATGGGCTCTGCGATTTTATCTGCTACAAGCCAAAAAATTGAAGGTCTATTCCAAAACTTTCCTGTTTTACCAAACTTTACACCTAATTTTAAAGCTCTGTTGGCAGCAGAGATTTTGGGTCAAAGAGAAGGTTTTATAATGGCCATAAATAATATTACTTTTTTTATAATGTGGTTTGCAATCATTCCCATAGTGTTGCTCCCTTTATGTAAAAAAACAAACGATAAATGATACTATCCTCTTCTAACCATATAACCCTGTTCGGAGAAAGGTGCTCTTTCTATAGCATCATTTTTAAAAGAAGACCAAGATTGATATATTCTTTTGTTTATATCTCCTTCATTAGCTGTTTCAGATACCACTTCCTCACTGATCTTAAACATTACCTTATAAACTTCATCAGGAAAATGTTTGATTTTAACCCCATGATCCTCAACTAGTTTTCTTTGAGCTATATTATTTCCAGTAGTAAATTCGGCTAACATTTTATTGTTTTCTGAAACACAAGCATGTTCGACTATATCCTGAAGATTTTTTGGTAGTGCATTAAATTCATTTTTGTTGACCATGCATTCAGTATGAGTTCCAGGTTCGTGAAATCCAGGGCCATAATAATTTTTAGCCACCTTGTAAAAACCAAAAGCAAGATCATTCCAAGGTCCTACCCATTCTGTCGCATCTATAGCACCAGATTGGAGTGATGGCATAATTTCTCCTCCGGGAAGAGCTACTGCAGTGGCTCCCATTCTATTTATAACTTCTGCACCCAATCCAGGTATTCGCATTTTTAAACCTTTGAAATCTTCTAAGGAATTTATCTCTTTTTTAAACCATCCTCCCATTTGAACACCTGAATTTCCAGCTAAAAAACCTTTAAGGCCAAACTCTCCATATAGTTCGTCCCATAATTGTTGCCCTCCACCATAATGAATCCATGCATCATGCTCTTGAGCAGTCAAACCGCCTGGAACAGCAGCAAAAAAAGGAGTAGATCTATTTTTGCTTATCCAGTAATAGCTTGCACCGTGGCTCATTTGAGCAATTCCTTGTCTTACTGCGTCAAAACATTCAAAAGGTGGAACAAGTTCGCCAGCAGCATATAATTTTACCATCAACTGACCATCTGACATAGTCGTTATGGAATCAGCTATACGCTGAGCTCCAGTGCCAAGCCCAGGAAAGTTTTTGGGCCAAGTGGTAATCATTTTCCATTTTAGAGTATTTTTGGCTATGGCAGGTGCAGAAATAAGTGCAACACCACTACCAATTGTGGCGGATTTAATAATGTTTCGTCTAGTAATATTTTTCATAACTACTTACTCCTTTTAAATATCTGCATAGGCCATGGCTCTATCTCTCATAAATCCATAATCACCATATTTTTGGTATTGCATTGATTGTTGCAAAAATTTATTCCAGCTATCAAATACTCTTGCGTGAAGTTCACCATATGATGCTGTTTCCGCAACAACCTCTTTTGATATCAAAAACATCTGTTTAATTACATCTTTAGGAAATGATCTGACGTCTACGTTATGGTCTTTTTTCAGGATCTCAAGAGATAGACCGCTATAAGCAAAATATTCAGATGGAACTTCTATAGCAGCAGCATGGCAACAAACTTTAACAATAATTTTTAAATCTTCATTTAGAGATTCATAACTCTTCTTATTCATTACCAGCTCATTAGTTGTGCCTCCTTCATGAAAGCCTGGACCATAGTAATATTTAGCTACTTTATAAAAACCTAATGCAAGATCATTCCAAGGACCAACCCATTCAGCTGCATCTATAACACCGGATTGCAAGGCTGGCATTATTTCGCCCGCTGGCATGTTTACAGCAGTTCCTCCCATTCTATTGATAACTTCTGCTCCTAACCCAGGCATTCTCATTTTAATTCCTTGAAAGTCTTCTAAGGAATTTATTTCTTTTTGAAACCAACCTCCCATTTGTACACCAGTATTCCCAGCTAGAAAACTTTTTACGCCGAACTCTGCATATACTTCATCCCATAGTTCTTGACCTCCTCCATAAATAATCCAAGCAGCTTTTTCTGAGGCTGTCATTCCTCCAGGAACGGTACAGAAAAAAGGAATAGCTTTGTGTTTTGCTATCCAGTAATAAGGAGCAGCATGTCCACATTGGGCTGTTCCTTCTCTGACGGCATCAAAGACTTCAAAGGCGGGAACGAGTTCTCCTGCAGCAAAATTTTTAATTTCTAATCTTCCATCTGATGCCTCAGTAATTCTTTTTGCTAAATTTTGAGAACCTGTTCCTCCCCCAGGAAAATCTCTTGGCCAGCATGTTACCATCCTCCATTGTGTAATATTTTTAGAGATAGATGCTGAATCTTTTGGATCTTTAGGAGTGCCCCCATCTATTTTATCATCACAAGATGCCAAGATAGTTGCTCCAGTTATTACCGATGCCCCAAGTAGAATATCTCTTCTTCTTAATTTTTTAGTTTTATTTCTCAATTTATTCTCCACATGCTTATTAAAAACTTTGCCAGGTATTGTTTACTAGCTTTTCTAATCCAGAAAAATTACTTTTGTAAGACATTTTTGTACATCCAGATATCCAATATCCTAAATAAACATATTGTAAATTGTTTGCTAAAGATTTTTGAACATGCCAATCAATAATCCATGTTCCGAGACTATCTCTTCTTCTTTTAGGTGAAAAAAATTTATAAACTCCACTAAGTCCATTTTCTACTATATCTGTCAGGCTTGCTGCTGTTAAAGCATTGTTCTTATCTCTAAATTCAAACATTAATGTATTTACTGTTGTGTCCTCTATCATAGATCTATATTCATTGAAATCCATGGCTGCCATCTCACTTTCTTCATGACGTAATTTTTGGTAATCTTTGAATAAGTCATATTGTTCTCTTGTGGCTATTGGTGGACGTTCATTACATGTAAGGTCAAGTGCTGCTTTACGGGCTCTTTTCTGAGATCTGTTAGGAGTATATTTTGAAACATTTATTCTGACGGGTATACAGGCATTGCAGAAATTACATGCAGGCCTATAAGCAGTTCTATGTGATCTTCTAAATCCAGCAATAGTGAGAAGGTTATTTAATTCATTTGAATTATTACCAGAAATTTCAGTAACAATTTTTTTTTCCATTTGTAAGGGAAGATAATGGCAAACTTGAGGAGATGTGCCATAAAAAATTTGTAAAGGTTTTTTAATATTTATAGTCATAAAAAAAGTCTACACTAAAATATGTTTTTAATAAATACCATAATACCAAGGAACAAAAATGCTGAAGGAAATCCAAGCTATAAGTGTTAAAGGAATTCCTCCTTTAAGAAAATGAATAAGACTATAATTTCCTGGTGCCATAACAAGTAGATTTGTTTGATACCCATACGGAGTAGCAAAAGAACAGTTGGAAGCTAATATTACAGTTATAACACAGACTATAGGGTCTATATTTAATGTATTTGCCAGAGAAATACCTAAGGGCATAAATAGAGCTGCACAGGCATTATTTGTTAAAAAATTGGTAAGGACTGATATAAATAGAAATAGGAAGGATAGGGTAACAGCTGGACCTATAGTTCCTAAGTATTCTATTGCGTGAATCGCACCATATTCAGAAAGTCCTGTCATCAAAATTGCATGGCTTAGAGCTAGCATAGAAACTATTGTTAAAAAAACATGCCTATCCAATGAATTAATGGCCCTCTCAGCAGATAATGCTCCGGATGCAATCATTGATGCTGCACCTATCATAGCCGCCGCAACGGAGGGTAATATTCCTGTCGCTATCGTAAAAATAGTAATAAAGAATATGATAATAGATCTTCTAGCAAATTTTTTTCTAGGTAAGTGAGTAGTTGTATAATCTAGCATTATTATATCACGATTTGATTTTAAGTTATCAATAGATCCCTTGTTTCCTTGAATTAATAAAACATCCCCAGCTTCAAGTACAATATCCGTTATCTGTTCTCTAATAATTCTAGAAGTTCTTTTAATTCCAAGAGCTATACATCCGGTTAATTTTCTAAATCTTAATTCTTCTAAATCTCTTCCAGACATTCTAGATTCAGGAGATATAAGAGCTTCTACTAAAATCTGTTCTTCTGAATGATTGTCATCCTCAGTTTGGTCTTCTGAAAATTCTGGGTGTAATTGTTCCCCAAAAATGCGTAATGCATTTTCAAGTGTTTTTCTGTCAGCTTGAACTATTATAATATCATTTTTTTTTATGGGAATAGATTGATAAGCTGAAAATGCATGCTCTCCCCTTTGAATAAGTAGTATATTCATATTAGGGAGCTTATTAAATTTTCCATTTTCAGATAATTCCCCAAGTAGTTCACTATCTTCTGATACTTCTATTTGAGCGATAAACTTTTGATCATGATCAGAAAAGGTACTAGATAGTTTATCTGTTTTTGGCATTAATTTAGGTAGAACTAAAGTTACGAATAATAATCCTGGAATTGCTATCGAGAGACCAGGAACTGTAACACTGAAAAAATTTATTCCTTCTATTCCTAAATCTTTTGCTACTCCTGCTCCAATAATATTTGTGCTGGAACCAACTAAGGTAGTCATGCCTCCTAGTATGCCAGCGTAACTTAGTGGAATAAGTGTTCTACTAGATGAAAAACCTAATTTATCAGATATTATAGCTATTAGAGGTATAAAAATTATAATTATAGGGGTGTTATTCATTATACTTGAAAATAGTGCTGCCAAAAAAAGCATACCAATAAGAATTGTTTTATTAAGCTCTTTTCTGCTACTTTTAAAATTTAGTAAATTATCAACAAATGTATTTAAAACGCCTGTGGCATAGACTCCTTGTGCTACCACAAGAAGTGCCATGACTGTGAGCAGTCCATGATTGGCAAATCCGTCTATAAAATTATTAAAACTTATTCCTTGAACAGGAAAAATTTCAAAAATTAGAAATAAAAGTCCTAGAATACTTATGGAAACGGCATCTATAGGAAATTTTCCTGAGGCATAGCCTACTATCGCAAAGCAGACTAATACTAAGGTCAAAAGCATTTCGAAAGTAAATTCCATATTTTTAATTAACCGCTAGTTTTAGTATTTAATTGTATATTAAATTCTTTTAAAATTTTATTTCTATGTTCGTCTAATTCAGGAGATTTTTTTCTATAAGATGGATCTTTGTAGGAACTCATCTTTATGGGATTGCCTGAGACAAAAAAGTTTTCTAAGTTTTTATCTCTTATTTTAACTATCATATTTCTATGTTTAATCTG
>PTKJ01000016.1 GCA_002937675.1 Alphaproteobacteria bacterium MarineAlpha9_Bin1
TTTTAATTATTATAGTTAATTTAAAAAATTTACATAAATAAGAGTGATGGTAAAAAATATAAAAAATATTGCCCAAGAATCTTCGGTCTGGCCATTTCGTGAAGCCTGTAAACTTGATAAACTCTTTAGCAAAAATACCCCTAAAAAAGGTTATATATTATTTGAAACAGGATATGGCCCTTCGGGTTTACCTCATATAGGAACTTTTAGTGAGGTTGCCAGAACTACGATGGTTAAAAATGCCCTTAATAAAATATCTCCTATTCCCACAAAACTAATTGCTTTTTCAGATGATATGGATGGATTGAGAAAAATACCTGAAAATGTACCTAATAAAAAAATGCTAGAGTCGTATATAGATAGACCTCTCTCTCAAATACCTGATCCTTTCGAAAAATATGGAAGTTTTGCTGAACATAATAATGAAAAACTTAAACAATTTTTAAACCAGTTTGGTTTTGAATATGAATTTATGTCATCAACTAAGTGTTATCATGATGGTATTTTTGATGACACCTTATTAAAAATTCTAGAAAACTATCATAAAATAATGGAGATTATATTACCTACCCTAGGAAAAGAGAGAAGATTAACATATAGCCCTTTCTTACCCATTTGCGAAAAATCTGGTAAGGTTTTGCAAGTTCCTATCGAAAACATAAATATCAATAATGGTACCATAAAATATAATAGAGAGGATGGAAAAAGTGTAATTACTGAAGTGATAAAAGGGAAATGTAAACTTCAGTGGAAGGCAGATTGGGCAATGAGATGGGCTGCATTAGATGTTAATTATGAAATGAATGGTAAAGATCTGAACACTTCCTATGAATTATCAAAAAGCATAGTTACTGCGATAGGACATAAAGCTCCTATAAATATGACCTATGAATTATTCTTAGATGAAAATGGTGAAAAAATATCCAAGTCTAAAGGTAATGGCCTTTCTCTAGAAGATTGGTTGACCTATGGTACTAAAGAAAGTTTATCACTTTATATGTTTCAGAATCCACAAAGAGCCAAAAAATTATATTTTGATGTAATTCCTAAACATGTAGATGAATACACTAGATTTCTAAATTCTGCAAAAAAAGAAGAAATAGATGATTTGTTAAAAAATCCTACTTGGCACATTCATAATGGAAAAATTCCTAAGATATATAATCAAATTAGTTATTATATGCTTCTAAATCTAGCCTCAGCAAGTAATGCTACTTCACCCGAAATTCTTAGAGGGTTTATAGATAAATATATAAAAACTACTAATACGAAAGATTCTTATTTAGATACTCTCATTGGAAAAGTACTTAAATATTACAAAGATTTTATTCATCCCAATAAAAAATATAAAAAACCTAATAAAAAGGAAATAATAGCTTTAAAAGAATTAATTGATAGAATATCTAATATTAAAAATGAGTCAGATCACCAATCTATTCAATATGAAATTTATGAAACCGGCAAAAATAATAACTATGAAAATCTTAAGGATTGGTTTTCATGTCTTTATGAAATATTATTAGGACAAAAAGACGGGCCCAGAATGGGATCATTTATATCTATATATGGAAGTAAAAAAACAATAAATTTAATTCAAGAAGCTATAGATGGAAAATTAGCTAAGAATTAGGCAAATAGTCTTTAAACACATCTTTTATTTTGCTCACCGCTAATCTATCAAAACTAAAAAATATTGACTTTGTCATTTCCTGAATTTGATAATCTCTTTCCATTAGAGAGATGTTTTCTCCTAGTTCCTTTCCTTTATAAATTTCTATATCACAATAAGCTAGCTGAGCACCATTTGAATTTAACAACTCTATATAAGTTTTTATATACATTTCAATTCTTATAGAAGCGTTATTATCCAATATATTTTCTATTTTTGCTTTACTGTCTAATGGAAAACCAAGAGTATTTGCCTTTAAAATAGTAATCTTTAAAGTATTTGTGCTATTTTTATTTTGAGTTTCAAACCTTTTTTCAACCCATTTTTTTGTCAAGTTTCCTAATTTTTCAGGAACGTAATAATCTATATAGGGTGCCTCTATCTTATTAGCATATTGATTATTTATTATCAAAGTTTTAAAGTCAGCTTTTAAATCATTAAAAGAAGAAAAATTTACTTTTTTTATTTCTAAATCAGAACTTGAGGTGCAGCTACATAAAATCAAAATATTGATTAGATATAATATTTTCTTAAACAACTTTATCATCCAAAGGTTATTTAGGGAGAAAACCTAATTTTATTAGCATTAAAAACTTCTCTATTAATTCAAAATTAATACATACTCACAAAGTTATTTTATCCGCAATCGCCCAGGTAAGTATAGCTTTTTGTATATGCAATCTATTTTCGGCTTCATCCCATACGACAGAATTAGGTCCATCTATCACTTCCTCCGTTACTTCTCGCCCCCTGTGAGCAGGCAAGCAATGCATAAATATTGCATTTTTTGAAGCATAATTCATTATTTCTTGATTAACTCTGTATTTTCCAAAGATACTCTCAGGATCTTTAGAAAACTTTTCTCCCATAGACACCCAGGTATCAGTCAATATAGCACTAGCATTTTTAGCAGCTTTAGTTGGGTCTTGGGTTATAACTATATTAGCACCTTGTTTTTTTGACCATTCTATTGCATTGCTAGAAGGCATTCTAGATTTTGGACAAGCTAAGAAAAGTTCACAGCCAAAAATAGCTGAGGCATGTATCCAAGAATTAGCAACGTTATTTCCATCACCTATCCAAGCAATTTTTTTTCCCCTTATTGATCCAATATTTTCTTCAAAAGTCATAATATCAGCCAAAGCTTGGCAAGGATGGCTCATATCAGTTAAACCATTAATTACAGGTATCTCAGAAAATTTTGCCATTTGTAATAAAGTATCATGATTAATAGCTCTCAACATAATACCGTCAATATATCTACCCAATACCTTTGCTGTATCCTCTATGGTCTCACCTCGACCCATTTGCATAGAATTGGCATCTAAAAATATTGCTGAACCACCGAGTTCAGTCATTGCAACTTCAAAAGAAACTCTTGTCCTAGTTGAGGGTTTTTCAAAAATCATACCTAATGTTCTTCCCAAGAGGGGTGCCCCTTGAGCTAAACCTTTTTGTTGAGTCTTATATAATTTAGCCATATCCAATATCTTTCTGGGTATATCCATGCCTATACTAGCTAAATCTAAAAGGTGATTCATCTCATTTCTCATTAATAAGTTTTATTGCTTTTTCAAGAATTTCTATACCTATTTTAACATGAGTCCTATCTATATTTAACGGTGGTAAAAATCTTACTATATTCCCTGCTGCTGCTACAGATAGCAACCCTTCATCTCTTAAAGCTGTAGCTAAGTCAACATTTTTCACTTTACTCTCTATTCCTATCATCAAACCTCTTCCACGAACTCCAGTTATAACATTTTTATATTTATCCGAGAGAAATCTGATACCTTGCATTAGTTCTCTTCCAGTTTCTATAACATTATCTAGAAAATTTGGCTGAAGCAATTTGATTAATACCTCTTTAGCGACTGAAGCTGCTAAAAAGTTCCCTCCAAATGTAGAGCCATGAGTTCCTGGAGATAAAACTTCTGAAGTGATTTTATTTGCAACTACTGCACCTATAGGAAACCCACCTCCTAAACCCTTTGCTAGGCCCATAACATCAGGTAAAACTTCACTCCATTGATAAGCAAACAGTTTTCCAGTTCTTCCTATACCAGTCTGTACTTCATCAAATGCTAATAAAATTCCTTTATCAGAACACAACTTTCTTAAAAAAAGCAAGTAATCATCAGGTGGTAAATTTATTCCTCCTTCTCCTTGAATAGGTTCTACTAGTATACCTGCTGTTTCTTCGTCAATAAGCTTTTCAATTTCTCCCATCTCTCCGAATGGCACCTTCCTAAACAACTCAGTATTTACTGCAAAACCTATTCTATGATCATTATTATCACCTGCCGCAAGAGTTTCTATAGTCCTTCCATGAAAAGCATTACTAAAAACCAACATCTTATTTTTGTTGGGAAAACCATTGTTAAAATGATACCTTCTAACTAATTTTACTACACCTTCTATAGCTTCAGCACCCGAATTACAAAAAAACACACTTTCGCCAAATGAATTTTCACAAATCAAATCGGCTAGTTGTTCTTGCGGTTCAATTTTATAAAGATTTGAGGTATGCCATAATTTTTTGGCTTGATTTATTAAAGTGTTAATCAACTCTGGATTTGCATGGCCAAGAGATGTCACAGCTATTCCAGAAGTAAAATCTAAATATTTTTTACCCTCTTCGGTATATAGCCATGGCCCTTCCCCCTTCGTAAAAGAAAGATTTATTCGATCATAAGTTTTCATAACTGAAGACATTTATTCTCTCTCATAACAAATGAAAGCCTAGAAGGCTAAACAGTTTATATTTTCATGTCAATATATAGTTAATTATTATTATGATTTAAGTTTATAACCAGTTTTAAGCATTATAACTACAATTATGAAAAAACTTATATTTAAAATGAACAAAACTAAACCTCCTACAATCACACTGGCATCTGAATAACCAACTAGCGAGTATCTAAAACCATCGATCATGTAGAAAAAAGGGTTAAATTGACTAATCAAATAAAATGTTCTTGGCAAATTAGATATTGAATAAAATGTTCCAGACAAAAGAGCTAGGGGGGTAACAATAAAGTTTGTAATAGCTGCCATCTGATCAAATTTATCTGCCCAAATTCCTGCTATTAGACCGGCTAAACCCATAATTGAACAAGAAATTATAGAAAAATATATTAATGCAAAAGTATCGTATACTTTAATAGGAACGAAGATAATTAGTAAAGCCACTGAGGCAATTCCTACTAGTATGCCTCTACTAATTGATCCCACCAAAAATGCTGATGCAAATTCTAAAGCAGTTAGGGGTGGAAGAAGTAAATCTGTAATATTTCCCGCTATTTTTGCACCTAACAATGAAGATGAAGAATTTCCAAAAGCATTTTGGATCATAGACATTATGATTAATCCCGGACCCAAAAACTCTAAAAAAGGAACTTCTCCAACAAATTTTGAAGCCCTTCCTAATGCTACAGAAAAAATGATAAGAAACAACAGTGTCGTTAAGGCAGGACCTATTATGGTTTGCATATAAATCTTCAAAAATCTCATTATTTCTCTATATATTAATGTTTTTAAACCAAGCCAATTTACTGACTTCATCCCTTTTAAAGATCTATCTGATATAAATTTATTTGAATCCTTTTGCTCCAAACCCATATTTTTTTGCCTCATTTATTTATTATTGATATACATAGTAACAAGATAGTACTTATGTCAATCGGGTAATATATTTTTAATGAAAAACAAATATACTATATATCATAACCCTAGATGCTCTAAATCAAGAGAAGTATTAAAGATTTTAAATGAAAATAATATTAGTCCTGTCATATGTTTATATCTTCAAGCGGAACTTTCAATTGAAACTATTAACCAACTTTTAAAATTACTGGATAAACCTGTGAAAGAAATAATTAGAACTAAAGAAAAAATTTATGACGACTTATGTCTTTTCAATGCTGATGAACAGAAGATAATCAAAGCCATTTCTGAATATCCCATATTGCTAGAGAGACCAATTGTAAAATACAAAGACAAAGCTATAATTGGCAGACCCCCAGAAAATGTTTTGGAACTTATAGAATAGATTTTTGAAACCCTTGCTAATACAATAATTCCATTTTTGTTCCTGCACTAATTGGCCAACCATTTAAAACATCCTTGGAGGATAAAATTTTTTTTCCTGGTCTTTGAATTGATAAAACTTTAATAGCTTCATTACCACATTTAATACATAGATCATCAGTAAAAACTGTCCCTGCTTCCTCATCTACACTTGATGAAAACAACTCAGCATCTATAATTTTAACTACTTCTCCTTTTAATTTTGACTTTGCTCCCGGTATAGGGCTTAAAGATTTAATTTTTTTAAAGACTAGAAAATTACTTAACTTCCAATCTATTATCTCATCCTTTCTTAAAATTTTATTTGCATATGTTATGCCTTCCAGGCTCTGTTTTTTTGGAATAATTTTACCACTAACAAAATCAATAATAGTATTTTTCAAAAGTATTGCTCCTTTTATTGATAGTAGATTTGCCAACTTCAAGTAATTATCGCTTTCATTTATTTTTATTTTTAGTGAATTTAAAACTGGACCTGTATCTAGACTCTCGTTCATCAACATAATAGTGATTCCTGAATAACTATCACCATTCATAATAGCTCTTTGAATAGGTGCAGCACCTCTCCATCTTGGTAATAATGAAGCATGAAGATTAACACATCCAAAAACTGGTAATTCTAATATTTTTTTTGGAATAATTTTTCCGTATGCTACAACAATTATCATGTCTAACTCTAGTCGACTCAAATATGAAAAAACTTCTGGACTATTAAGATCATTAGGGCAGAAAACCTCTATATTATTTTTCTCTGCAAATTCTTGAACAGGTTGTTTTAAAAAAAAATTACCTCTATTAGCTGGTCTAGGGGGTTGAGACATGACACATAATAAATCGTGCCCTGAATTTTTAAGCTCTTTTAAACTTGGCACTGCAAATAAGGGGCTTCCTAAAAAACATATTTTTAATTTTTTATTCATCTTAAATAGTGAATTTTTCTTTTATTAGTAAATTTTTTTTATATTTAATCATTTTTTTAAGTATCATAGTACGGCGCAACTTAGACATATAATCAACAAATAAAGTTCCCTTAAGGTGATCTATTTCATGTTGAATACAGACTGCTTCAAAACCTGAAAATTTTTTTGTTATTGGCTTACCATGGATATCAATATATTTCACCAAAGCAGAATTTGGTCTTTTTATTTCATAAAATTGATCAGGAAAGGATAAACAGCCCTCATCATTTACAGAAAAACCAGTAGAAAGATTTATAATCTTAGGGTTTATAATGGTACTGGGTGTAAATTTTCTATCTTTTCCAGAACAATCAATTACTATTAGTTGTAGTGATTGACTAACTTGAGGTGCAGACAATCCAACTCCACCATATTTGTACATCGTCTCAAACATGTTATTAGCTAATTGGGAAATAGATTTATTAATATTATTTATAAGTTCAGATTTATTTTTTAAAATAAGGGATGGGGCCAAAACTAACTTTAGAACACTCATATCTTTACCAAAAGAATTTACAATTAATACAATAATTCATAATTTGAAAGAGCAATATTACAAATCTTAATTAATAATATACAATGTATTTAATAAGAATAAAAGGTCAGTTAAATGCTTGGAAATAATTTATCAATGCTAATACTAGTATTGATTATATGTATATTTCTCCTTCTGGTTACCATTTATATATATAATAAACGTGAATTACAGTTTCTTAAAGAACGCATAAAATACAATAAAGAAATAGACAGTAACGAACAGGAAGCAAGAGAAAAAAGAATTTCTTCTCTAATAGAACCACTAACTAATGAATTACAAAAACTTCAAAACAATGTAAATTATATAGAAAAAAATCGTCAAGAATCTTATGGTCGTTTATCTGAACAGGTAAATTTATTATCTAACGAGACAAGACAACTGGAGCGAGCACTAAAATCTCCAACCCTAAGGGGAAAATGGGGAGAAGTTCAGCTACAAAGAGTATTAGAATTATCTGGCATGATTGAGCATGTTGATTTTGAAAAACAAAAAAGTCTATCTGATGGTTTGTTAAAGCCTGACGTGATAGTAAATATTCCTGGAAATCGCTCAATAGCAATCGATGCAAAAACTCCCTTGGAATATTTTATGGAGGCCTCAGAGGCCACAACCGAAGAACAAAAGGAAGAAAAATTAGCTAAACATGCAAAAAATATAAAGCAAACCGTTCAACGCTTAGGACAAAAAGAATATCAAAACGCCGTCGATAGTAACCTAGATTTTGTTATCATGTTTTTACCGGGAGACCATTTTTTTTCTGCTGCCTTAAAATATGATCCTAATTTATTTGAAGATGCATTTAAAAATAAAGTTTTAATTTGTACACCAGCTACACTTATTGCTCTTCTAAAAGGAATTTCCTTCAATTGGCAACAGGAAAAACTATCCAAAAATATTCATGAAGTTAGCCTTCACGCCCAAGAACTACAAACCAGAATAATTAAATTTTTTGAATATCTAAATGGAATTAAGAGCGGGCTAGAGACAGCAGGATCTCAATATGACAAAGCTGTGGGATCAATTCAAACTCGGGTTATCCCACAAATAGAAAAAATTGCTAAACTAGGAACAATGGATGAAAAAAAAATCAAAGTATCCCCATCTAAAACTGACCTAAAGCTTAGAGAAGTTTCAAGAAAAATAAATAAAAAATAATGACAATCTAATCTTCATTGATAATCTGTCTTAAGTTCAATGCTGCACCTATAGTCCCCTCGTCTAGATAGTCGAGTTCTCCTCCCATTGGCATGCCTTGCGCCAACTTAGTGATTTTGATTTTTTTGTCCTTTAATAAATCTAGAATATAATAGCTGGTTGTTTGGCCAGCTACAGTGGCAGATGTTGCTAATATAACTTCATCCACACTATTATTATTTATATGATTTAGTAATTGACTTATTTTTAAATCTTCTGAGCTAACTCCATCTAACGCGCTAAGAACTCCACCTAAAACATAATACCGTCCTTTATAAATTCCAGTTCTTTCTATTGCCCAAAGATCAGCAATCTCTTCAACAACACAGATTGTACTATGCTCCCTTTTATCATCTTGGCATATTAAGCAAGGGTCATGAACATCTATATTACTGCACATACTACATAACTTGATTGAGTTAGCTGTTTTAAGCATCATTTCTGCTAAAGGTATCATTTTTTTTTTTGGATTTTGTAGAAGAGTTAAAACTGCCCTCCTAGCTGAACGAGGTCCCAAACCAGGAACCTTAGACATTAATTTTATTAAAGTTTTGATTTCAACTGATTCCATAATCAAAAAAGAGACTTCAAATCAAAAGGTAATGGTATGCTCCCTGTCACCTTATTAATCTCTTCCTTTGAATAATTATCAGCTTTGAATTTAGCTTCATCATATGCTTCTTTAATTTTTGATTTTAAGGATAAAAAATCACTAGAAAACTCTGTAGATATGTTTAAATCTAGTAGTATGCCTTTTCCTGAAACAACTACTTCTACTTGCTCAGTTTTATCTTTGGCATAAAACTTTATTTTTTCAAGTTTTTGCTTTAATTCAGATATTCTTCCTTTTAAATCCTGTGCTTGTTTTAATACATTTAAAAAATTATTCATATTTATAACTCGATTAAATTACTTTTCTTTTATTTCACCTACTTCTGAATCAGGAAACTGTTTCAGTAAAGACTCTACTAACGGTGTCTTTTCTACATTCTCCTTATCTTTTTTAAATTTTAAATCTTCTAATTTACTAAAAGGTAACATGGCTTCTTCATCAGATATGACAATATTCCACTTTAAATTAGTTATTAAATCTAATTTATTTCTTATACTAGTAATTAACTTATCACTATCCCCTCCATCTATACTACATTCAATATATCCTACTTTGTAATCTATTAGTCTTACGCGATCAGCTAAATCAGCATATAAAGATAATTCTTTTTGTGATTTCACAAATTTTAATAATTCTTCAAAATTACTAATCTTTATATTATTGCCTGAACTTAGATAGTCTTCGTTATAGTTTTTTTTTAGGGGACTTTTATTAGAATCAATAACATTATCTATCGATTTTATCTCCAATTCATTACTGTGACTATCTATAAGATCTTTTAGATCAGGAAGATCAGCAGCATATGCTATTCTTATCAAAACCATTTCCGTGGTTTCTTTTACAGAATAACTGCTTTGTATTTCTTTATGACCTTTGAGAAGTAACTGCCAACATTTAGCAGCAGAAGGTATATTTAATTTTTTGGCGCTTACTGTTGATCTAGATAAATCATATTCTGAAACTAAATCTACATTAACAGTAGATGGAGAAGCCAACATTCTAGTAACTAAGTGACATATATGCAACAAATCTTCTATAATCATGATGGGCTCCGACCCAGAAATTAATAAATTATCAAAACATTTAATTACTTCTTCAGATTTTCCAGACAGTAGAAAATCAAAAAGATTCCATATCATTTCGCGATCAGATAAACCTAGCATTTCTTTTATTTCTTTTTCAGTAATTGATCCCTTCTCATTTATACTTATTGCTTGATCTAATAAACTTAATGCATCCCTAACACTTCCATCAGAAGAATTAGATATTATTTTCAATGCATTATTATCAACATTTACTTTTTCTTCTTTTATTACCTTTTGTAAGTGATTAAACAACTGCAGTTCAGACACCCTTTTTAAGTCAAATCTCTGACATCTTGATAAAACAGTTATAGGTATTTTTCTCACCTCTGTAGTGCAAAAAATAAATTTTGAATGTTCAGGAGGCTCTTCTAAAGTTTTCAATAGCGCATTAAAGGCAGCTGTAGAAAGCATATGAACTTCATCAATAATATATATCCTATATCTTCCTACTGCTGGTTTATAGCGTACTCCGTCTACAAGCTCTCTCATGTCATCCACTCCGGTATGAGAAGCGGCATCTATTTCTATTATATCGATATGTCTATCATCAGTGGCAGCTATACAAGACTCGCATTTTCCACAAGGAGTAGCCGTCGGTTTTTCGTTTTCTAGACAATTTAATCCTTTGGCAATAATTCTTGCTGCTGTTGTTTTTCCAACCCCTCTTACACCTGTAAACAAAAATGCATGAGCAATTCTTTCTAATTTAAAAGCATTACTAATTATTCTAACTAAAAAATCCTGCCCTATTAAATCATCAAACGTTTTAGGTCTATATTTTCTAGCTAATACTCTATATTCAAACGACTGATTTTTTTTATCTATTGCATCATTTAAAATTTGGTTCGTTTCCAAGTGCTGTTCCTCTTAATTATAAATGCTTTATAGATTAAATGAAGATCGGAACAACCCAAATCAATACTGCTACGGCTGCTTCTTTTCAGATCTGACCGAATTCACAAGAAAATATGTCCGCTCCGATCTCCTAGTATAGTATAAGCATTTATATATTGAGTTCCAACAAAGATATAATAAAAATATAAATAAAATTATGATTTTATTTAAAAAATAATTTAAACATAGTAATTTTTATTGGAACTTTGATGTCAAAATACATTTTACAAAAATATTCTAACTTTGATAGAGCTTCATTGCTACGAGAATATAATAATGTGGACAATTTAGAATTAAAAAACAAAAAAGTTAGGCTAGTGGAAGTATGGGATGGTAAATTCAGCATTAGCAAGGAATTTAGAAAACGTGTTACAGTAAATTGGATTAGAGATAACAAAGCAATCAAATTACTTAAAACACCAGATTTAAAAGTTTTTATTGGAATAATTAACAACACATACTACTTTGTTAGAGCAATTAATAGTAATGGTACTAAAGAAGAGTACTATGATTTAAGAACATTAAATCCTCTTTTGAAAAAATCAGATCTAGCTCTTTTAACTACCGCAAAGGGCCTACTATATTGGCATAAAAACAACAATTTTTGTTCTTTGTGTGGCAACCCTTCTTATGCTGATAACCTAGGACATTCAAGAAAGTGTTCTAAATCCACTTGTGGAAACAGAATATTTCCCAGACTAGACCCTGCTGTAATTATGCTTGTTACTTATAATAATAAATGTCTACTGGGTAGGCAACAAAATTGGCCTAAAGGAATGCATTCTACTCTTGCTGGTTTTGTGGAACATGGAGAAACTCTTGAACAAGCTGTAGAAAGAGAGACTCAAGAAGAGACAGGAATAAAACTAAAAAATATAACGTATAAATATTCTCAGCCGTGGCCTTTTCCCTCGTCTCTAATGTTAGGGTATATAGCTGAAGCTAATAAAGATGAAATAAAACTTAATTATAGCGAATTAGAAACAGCAAAATGGTTTACAAAAGAATTTTTAAAAGCAAGTCCCGAAAATGATTTATTTCGCTTACCTGGAAAAATGTCTATTGCAAGAAGACTTATAGAAGAATGGATTAGTGAAAATTAATCACGATCTCTTGATTCATGTGCCTTATACACCCCTAGAATTTTTACTTTATTGGTGAAGAATCCCAGCTCCTCCAGAGCTAAACGAACTCTTTTATCACTTGGATGACCAGCAATATCGACATAAAACTGGGGCAATTGAGAAGATGAGAAAGAGTCGTCAATCATATAGCTCTCTAATTTTAAAAGATTTACTCTATTAGTAGCAAACCCTCCAAGCGCTTTATACAGGGCTGCCGGTATATTACGCACCTTAAAAATACAACTAGTAATAACTAGACCATTATCTGGATCTGGATCAATAGCATCCTTACTAATAATTACAAAACGAGTAACATTGTTATTAGAATCTTCAATATCACTTGATATGATTTCCAAACCATACTTTTTCGCTGCTAATTGGGAAGCTATTGCAGCATTACTTATATCTTTTTTTTTAGCTACATCTGCTGCAGCACCAGCAGTATCCCCCAAGATTATAGGCATCAGGTTGTGATTATTTATAAACTTTCTACACTGAGATACAGCCTGGGTATGGCTATAAACAGTTTTTAAATTGCTAATCTTAGCTCCAGGTATACCTAGAAGCTGGTGCCTAACTCTCTGAAAATGTTCGCCTACAATATGAAGTGAAGAATTTGCTAATAAATTATGGATATCAGCTACTCTTCCTGCTTGTGAGTTTTCTATTGGAATCATAGCATATTTAACATTCCCACTCGAAACTGAATAAAAGGCATCCTCGAAAGTATCACATGAGATAGTCTCCATATCTGGAAAATAGGCTTTGCATGCTACTTCGGAATAAGCTCCTGATTGCCCTTGAAAGGAAATTTTATCTTTATTATCGGCCATACACAAACTCTATTATCACTTACTTATCTTGGTTTTTAATAAATTTTCTTGCATTTGATAAATCAGATGCAGTATCCACTCCAATAGGCATCTCGTCAACAATCTTGACATAAATAGACATTCCTGCCTCGAGCGCTCTTAATTGTTCTAAACGCTCTCTTTTTTCCAATTGACTAGTTTCGAGATTAACAAACTTTTTTAAAGCCTCTCTTCTAAATGCATAAATTCCTATATGATGATAAAGCAATCCATCACCATATGGAACAGGATATCTCGAAAAATATAGTGCATCTCCTCCTGAATTATTGTTGGCTATAACAACTTTGACCACATTTATGTCATCTCTCTCTTTTTCATTCTTTATTATACTGGCTAGAGTAGCTATTTTTATAGATGGATCTGAAAATGAAGATAAAAGCGTTCTAATTGAACTTGGATTAATGGTTGGATAATCTCCTTGTAAATTAATAATTACATCGGACTCTTCAGAGGTATCAATTATTTCAAGTGCTTTATATACTCTATCGGTTCCAGATTCCAGTTCAGGGCTTGTCATAACAGCAATTAATCCATATTTAGTTACTACATCAAAAACCTCCTCATCACAGCATGCTACTACAACTTTCCCTATTTCCGATTTAATTGCCTGTCGAGCAACACGTACAACCATTGGAATACCTTCAATTTCTAATAAAGGTTTTCTGGGTAATCTGGTTGAAGCCATTCTAACTGGAATGACAATAAGATTTTTTTCTATATTTTTAATCTAGATATCTCCATATAAATGTATTAAGAATTAACTTAAATATGTCTTATTTTGCAATATAGTTAATTACATAATTTTAGAAAAGCTTTTAGTATAGAATGCTAATAAAACGTTAAAGAAGAAAGAAAAGATATATTATGTCTAGTTTTGAATTAAATAAGGTAATAGGAGCAATTTTAGGAATATTTCTAATCATCTTAATTATAAATAATTTAGGTAACATCATTTTTAAACAAGAAGATAATAAAGAACACTCTGCCGAAAATAATGAAGAACTATATAATAATACTGAAAATAGTATTATAAAAAGTGATACAAATATTCTTAATATAGAAGAACGACTCGTAAGTGCAAACATTAAAAAAGGACAAGCCTACACAAAAAAGTGTTCAGTATGCCACTCCTTCAAGAATGATGGAAAAAACAAATTAGGCCCTAACTTATATAATATTTATGGTAGGAAAATAGCGTCTATAAAAAATTTCGCCTATTCTAAGGCATTAAAAAATCTTAAATCAAACTGGGATATAGTAAATTTGGATAATTTTTTGTTAAACCCTAAGAAATGGGCTCCAGGAACTAAAATGGTTTTTATAGGAATAAAGAATGATCAAGAAAGAGCACAAGTCATCAAATATCTTCAAAGTTTAAACTAATTAATAATTATACAAATGTATAAATTAAAAAATTTATTACTTTTTATTTTTTCTTCTTTAACAATATTTTCTATGAATATTAATGAAAACCTTTTATCAAATGATCTTTCATTTACTCATGCAATTTCTATGTATGGAGATATAAAGTATGGAAAAAAATTTAAACATTTTAACTATGTTAACCCATTGGCGCCTAAAGGGGGAAAAATAAAGCTGGCAGAAAGAGGGACTTTCGATTCTTTAAATCAATTTATACTAAAAGGTATCCCTGCAGCTGGTTTAGATTATATCTATCAAAGTCTACTTAAACAATCCTTAGATGAACCATTTACAGCTTATGGATTAATAGCTGATAAAATAATGATTTCTGAGGATATGACATCAGTAATTTTTCTCTTAAACCCTAATGCTAAATGGCATGATCAAAAACCTCTAACTGCTGAAGATGTTAAATGGACATTTGATACATTAATTAGTAAAGGGCATCCCTACTACAAATCCTATTTTTCTGATATAAAAAATGCAGAAATAGTAGACAATACAACGATAAAATTTAATTTTAAAAAATCAACTAACCGAGAATTGTCATTAATCATTGGTCAAATAAAAATTCTTCCAAAACATTTTTGGAAAAAAAACAATTTCAACTCTTCTGGACTTACTATCCCACTTGGATCTGGTCCTTACAAAATTTTAAAAGCAGACCCTGGTAAAATGATTTTATATAAAAAAATAAAAGATCACTGGGCTAAAGATTTACCAGTAAACTTAGGGTATAATAACTTCGAATATATTCAATATGATTACTATCGTGATTCATATGTAATGATAGAAGCACTTAAGGCAGGAGAATATGATTTTAGGCATGAAAATATCTCCAAAGAATGGGCTACTTCATACGAGAAAATACTAAGAGATACAGAATCATTCATTAAAGAAGAAATAGATCATGAATTACCGCAGGGAATGCAAGCATTTATTTTTAATTTAAGAAAAAAGATTTTTAAAGATGTTAATCTTAGGAAAGCTTTAAATTATGCATTTGATTTTGAATGGACCAATAAAGTACTATTTTATAATCAGTATACAAGAACTAAGTCATACTTTTCAAATTCTACACTTGCTTCTTCTGAAATTCCAAAAGGAAGAGAACTAGAAATTTTAAAAAAATATAAAGATATTTTACCAAAAGAAATATTTACAAAACCATATGAAGTGAGTGTAAATGATGGAACAGGAAATAATAGAAAAAACCTTAGATTAGCACAAAAAATTCTCAAAGAATCAGGCTATCTAGTCAAGAATAATAGACTAACTAATAAGGAGGGAGAACAAATAGAATTCGAGATATTATTAGTAGCCCCAGCTTTTGAAAGAATAGTATCACCTTTTATGTCCAATCTTAATAAGCTTGGAATAAAAAGCTCTATGAGGATTGTTGACACTGCCCAATACAAGAATAGATTAGATAATTTTGATTTTGATATGATGGTAATGGCTCGAGGCCAAAGTTTGTCACCAGGAAATGAACAAAAGAATTTTTGGTCAAGTATTAGTGCTGGTATTAAAGGAAGTTTTAATTGGATAGGTATAAAAAATATTGTAATAGATGATCTTATAGAAATGGTTATTCAGGCTCCTGATAGACAAGAATTAATAGCTAGTACTAAAGCTTTAGATAGAGTCCTTCTTTCTAATCACTATTTAATACCACATTGGCATATAAAAAAATGGCGTCTCGCTTATTGGAATAAAATAAAAAGACCGCAATATTTACCCAAATACGGTTTAGGATTCCCACAAATTTGGTGGCATAATGAAAAAAATTAAAGTTTAATACCTAATATGACTTTTTATCTGATAAAACGACTCTTTCTCTTGGTGCCAACACTTTTTGGTATAATATTAATCAATTTTGTAATTGTCCAATTTGCACCGGGTGGCCCTGTAGAAACCACAATAGCTAGATTGCAAGGAATTGGTGTGGAATCTACAGAGAGAATATCAGGAGGTAATATTGATGGAATACAACACCAAATTGATAATTTTTCAATTGAAAGTAGATATGTAGGATCCCAAGGTTTAGATCCTGAAATAATAAAAGAAATAGAAAAAATGTATGGTTTTGACAAACCAACACATGTTCGTTTTTTAGAGATGGTAAAAAATTACTTATCCTTCGAGTTTGGAAATTCGTTTTTTCAGGATAAAAAAGTTATCGACTTAATTAAAGATAAACTTCCAGTATCTATTTCTCTCGGGCTATGGACAACACTTCTCGTCTATTTTATATCAATACCTTTAGGTATTTCAAAAGCTGTAAGGGATGGAAAAAAATTTGATATCTGGTCTAGTGCAGTAGTCATCATAGGTAATGCTGTTCCATCTTTCCTATTTGCTATTTTACTTATAATAATTTTTGCAGGAGGACGATATTTAGATTTATTTCCTTTAAGAGGGATTGTATCTGACAACTGGACAGAGTTATCAAATTTTCAAAAAATTGTTGATTATTTCTGGCATATGACTTTACCTATTTTTTCATTAGTAATAGGTGGGTTCGCCGGTCTCACAATGTTAACAAAAAATTCCTTTTTAGATCAAATCAATCAGCAATATGTAATCACCGCAAGAGCAAAAGGTGTAAAGGAGAAAAAAATTCTTTATGGACATATTTTTCGAAATGCTATGTTAATTGTAATTGCAGGTTTTCCAAGTGCTTTTATAGGAATATTATTTACGGGAGCGTTGCTAACAGAAATAATATTTTCCTTAGATGGACTAGGTTTATTAGGATTTGAAGCAGCTATTAATAGGGATTATCCAGTTATGTTTGCAACTTTATATATTTTTACTTTATTTGGATTATTGATGAATATATTAGGTGACATCGCTATGACTATAGTTGATCCTAGAATTGATTTTGAGAAAAGATAATGTTTATTTTTTCAAAAAAAATAAGTTCTAGAAGAGTAGCTAACTTTAAAAACAATAGGAGAGGTCTTTGGTCCTTTTATATTTTTTTTGCTTTACTGTGTTTTACTATGCCTGCTGAATTTATAGCTAATGATAAACCCATTTTAGTTAAGCAAGACAATAGGTATTTTTTTCCTACTTTTGTAAATTATCCAGAAACAGAATTTGGTGGTGATTTTCAAACTTCTGCGGATTATAGAGATCCTTATGTAGCTGAATTAATTAATGAAAAAGGTTGGATGATTTGGCCCATTATTCCTTTTAGTTATAAAACAATAAATTATAATTTAAAATCTCCTGCTCCTTCGCCACCAAACTATGAAAATTGGCTGGGCACGGACGATCAAGCAAGAGATGTTTTAGCACGATTAATTTACGGTTTTAGAATTTCTATTATTTTTGCATTTTTCCTAACCATTTCTTCTTCTATAATCGGTATTTTTATTGGTGCCATACAAGGGTTTTTTGGAGGAATTACTGATTTATTAGGACAAAGATTTTTAGAAATTTGGTCAGGTATTCCTGTACTTTATCTTATTATAATTATTGGATCTATTATAACTCCTAGTTTTTGGTCCCTATTATTTTTACTACTTTTATTTAGTTGGATGACATTAGTAGGATTAGTACGCGCAGAATTTTTAAGAGCTAGAAATTTTGATTATGTAAAGGCAGCTAGATGTCTGGGAATGACGAATAGAAGAATAATGCTAAAACACATTCTCCCTAATGCAATGGTATCTACTATAACTTTTTTACCTTTTATAATGGCAGCATCAATTACAACTTTAACTAGCTTAGATTTTTTAGGATTTGGCTTACCTCCAGGAAGTCCTTCTTTAGGAGAGCTTTTAAATCAAGGAAAAAACAACTTACACGCACCCTGGTTAGGAATAACAGGTTTTATAACCATCGGTATAACGCTAACTTTACTAGTATTTATAGGAGAAGCATTTAGAGATGCTTTTGATCCAAGGAAAATTAATTTATGACTAAAAAGAATATTTCTATTACACCTGTAATATTAGCAGGAGGAGCTGGAACTAGGCTCTGGCCACTATCAAGATCTGAAAAGCCTAAACAATTTTTAAATCTTTTAGGAAAGTATTCTCTACTACAACTAACTGCACTTAGAATAAAAAATTATATATTTGCAGATCCTATCATTATTGCTGGAGAGTCTCATCGTTTTTTAGTAGCAGAACAACTAAATATGATTGGATTTAAAAAGTGTAAAATTATTTTAGAACCTTTTCCTAGAAACACGGCTGCAGCAGTAGCTGTAGCTGCAATATATTTAGAAAAGAAGAATTTACATAATAATATGCTAATTCTTTCAGCAGATCACTATATAGGAAATATTAAGAATTTTAGAAAATCTGTAAATGTTGCAATTAACCATGCTAATCAAAATAAACTAGTGTGCCTTGGAATAAAACCTTCTTATGCATCTTCCGAGTTCGGATATATACTGTATGAAAAAACTAGATCTGAAGGTATATTAGGCAGAAGTATTAAACAATTCATAGAAAAACCTTCTCGCAAATTAGCTCAAAACTTAATTTCTAAAAAAGCCCTATGGAATTCAGGAATATTTTGCTTTAATTATAAAACTATTCTCGAAGAAATAGAAGCGTTTGAACCTACTTTATTTAAACTTACCAAAAAAGCCCTAGAAAAATCTAAAAGCGATAGAGATTTTTTAAGATTAGATAAAAACATATTCAAAAAAGTGAAGTCCATTTCTATAGATAATTCCATTTTTGAAAATACTAAAAAGGCTTTGGTAGTCGAAACAAATTTTGCATGGAGTGATTTGGGTACTTACAACGCTCTATGGAAAATTGATAAAAAAGACAAAAATAATAACATTATTAAAGGAGATATTATCACAGATAATGTTAAAAATTCATACATTCTTACCGATAAAAATTTAGTTAGTGTATCAAATTTAAATAATATTATTTTAATAGCTACCAAAGATGCTGTAATGGCTGCAAATTTAAATAAATCAGAAAGTATAAAAACTATTACTGACTTTCTGAATAAACAAAAAAGAATAGAATTAGTTGAACACCCTATAGCTCATAGACCATGGGGCTATTATGAAAATATAATTTCAGAAAAAAATTATAAAGTTAAAAAGTTATTTATATATCCAGGAAAAAAAATTTCTTTACAAGAGCATAAAAAAAGATCCGAACATTGGATAGTTATTTCAGGAAAAGCTAGAGTTACACGTGATGGTAAAGTTTTCTATCTTTTAAAAAATCAATCCACCTATATTCCAAAGCTTACAAAGCATCGTTTAGAAAATAATACTCGAAAGCCCTTGATTATTATTGAGGTACAAACAGGAAGTTATTTTGGAGAAGATGATATTAAGCGTTTTGATGATGAATATGGAAGAAAATAATCAATATGATGGTTCCTACTCTCTTAATAAAGAATTTAAATGTTTCTTTTAAAACCCCAAATAAAACTATTAAAGCAGTATCAAATTTATCATTAAAAATTATGAAGGGGGAAGTTGTGGCTTTGGTAGGGGAAAGCGGATCAGGAAAATCCGTAACTGCTTTATCTATATTAGGATTATTACAATATCCTACTGCTTTTCACCCTAGTGGAAGCATAAAGTTTAATGAACAAGAGATTTTAGGAAGTATAAATATTAATTCAAAAAACATAAGAGGTAATAGAATTTCTATAATATTTCAAGAGCCGATGACTTCCCTTAGCCCTCTTCACACAGTAAAAAAACAAGTTTTAGAATCTCTTTTGGTTCATCAGAGAATATCAAAAAATCAAAGGAATAAAAGGGTCTTGGAGTTATTAAAATTAGTAAAACTCGACTTGCCAGAACAAAAATTAAATAGTCTACCTCATCAACTATCAGGAGGACAAAGACAAAGAGTAATGATAGCTATGGCCATAGCTAATAAACCGGACCTACTTATTGCTGATGAACCCACTACTGCTTTAGATGTAACAATTCAATCAAAAATTTTGAAATTAATAATTGATCTACAAAAACACTTAAAAATGTCAGTACTGCTTATTACTCATGATCTAAATATAGTTAGAAATATGGCGGAAAGAGTTTATATTATGAAAGAAGGAAGGATTATAGAAGAAGGCACAGTAAAGAATGTATTTAATAAGCCAAGAGAAAAATACACTTTTACTTTGTTAACAGCCCAATTAAAAAAATCTAACAATACAGTTATAAATTCGAAGACTAAAGCAATCTTAAAAGTTCAAAACTTAAAGGTTTATTTTCCCATTAAAAAAGGAATATTAAAAAGAACTACTGGATATTTTAAAGCGGTTGATGACGTATCTTTTGATGTAAGTTATGGCGAAACTTTGGGTATAGTTGGAGAATCTGGATCAGGAAAAACTACTTTAGGACAATCACTTCTAAGACTAATTCCGTCTGAAGGAATTATAAATTTTAAAGACAGAAATATTAACACAGAGCCACAAAATTATTTGAGATCTTATAGAAAAGAAGCGCAGTTTATATTCCAAGACCCTTTCTCATCTCTTAGCCCTAGGCTATCACTATATTCAATAATTTCTGAAGGATTAGAAATACATAGTATAGGTAATAAACAAACTAGAAGAGAACTAGTAAGTGAGACTCTTAGAGAAACAGGACTTTCTCCTGATGATATTGATAAGTTTCCACATGAGTTTTCAGGAGGGCAGAGACAAAGAATTTCAATAGCAAGAGCAATTATAATTAAACCTAAACTTTTAATACTAGATGAGCCTACTTCTGCTCTAGATAAAAATTCACAGGCACAAATAATAAATTTACTTCATAAACTACAGAAAGAAAGAAAATTATCTTATATATTTATAACTCATGATTTGAATGTAATAAAATCAATATCTGATCGCATGTTAGTAATGTACAAAGGCAAAATAGTAGAAGATGGAAAAACTTTAAACGTTTTTAATAAACCTAAAAATAAATATACAAAGAAGCTTATAGAATCAGCTTTTTGATAGATATAAAGGATTTTTATATTTGAAATTTAAAAATAAAATTGATGTAGCATATTACTCTGAATGGGACGAAATAAAGCCATGGAAAAATAAATTACGAGCTAATAATATTAACCTGCTACAATGGCCAGACGAAATAATTAATCCTAATAAAATAAAAATTGCTCTTGTTTGGAATGCTCCCCTGGAATTTTGGAACAGTTTCCCTAATCTGAGATTAGTTCACTCTCTAGGTGCTGGAGTAGATCATATAGACACTAGTAATATTGATAGCAAAATAAAAATTACCCGATTAGTAGATCCTGATTTAAGTTCGCAGATGGCAGAATATATCATTATGAGTGTTTTGATATGTCAAAGAAAATTTTTTTGTTATTTACAACAAAATAAAATTAGTATGTGGAAACAACTACAATCAATATCTAAAGATGAATTTATTATATCTTTGCTAGGTTATGGCAAAATTGGGAGATATGTAAATAAGCGCCTTAATTTACTGGGATTTGAAACTAAAATTTGGACTAGAACAAAAAAATCAACAAACAGTAAAAATTACTTTTTTGGAGATAAACAATTGTCTAAATGTATAGAAGGATCTAATTGTCTAATTTCCCTTTTACCACTTACAAAGTATACAAAAAACGTAGTATCTCTTAATGAATTTAAAGTATTAGGCAGTAATTCCTATTTTATAAATGTAGGAAGAGGGCAAACGGTAAATGAAAAGGATTTAATTTATGCCCTAAATAATAACATAATAAAAGGTGCCATATTAGACGTTTTTGAGAAAGAGCCATTAAAAAGAAATCATCCCTTCTGGAAAATGGATAATGTCATCACTACTCCCCATATTGCTGCAGTAACAAGAGTAACTGATTATGCCGTGGCTTCTTTTGTAAATAACATTAAGGCTTTGTATAAGAGCAAACCCTTAAAAAATTTAATCTCCAAAAATAAAGGATACTAATCTTAGCATTAAAAAAAGGCGCCTAAATCATAGGCGCCTTTTCTTTTTAGCTTTAAGTTGTCTTATTAGAACCTGAACGATAGTCCTCCTGAGGCAAAGCTTTCTTTGTAGTCATTTCTTCCTGAAACCGTGCCTATATTTATACCGCCCGATAATCTGGATCCTAGTGCGAAGTTAAGTCCTCCGCCCACAACCCATGATCCGCTACTAGTACTAGGCGATTGCTCTATATTCGAATCATAAGATGTTTCTCCTAAGAAGGCACCAGCTGAAGTATTCTCACTCTGGAACGCAACATCCAAATAAGGCACTATCCTTCCCAGATTTCCAGA